>JBJEFT010000456.1:0-3991 GCA_051874315.1 Candidatus Ornithomonoglobus sp. | reverse complement strand
CATTTTAGGCGCGGTACAGTAAATGAGGTATACTTGTTCAAAAGTTTACCCCACCTTAATAGCCGGATGACTTTCCTCAACATAATACTGCGGAACCTCTCCCTCGTTCACCTTTATTTTCTTTGTAAGAAAATCTGTAGTAAACTTCTTCTGAAGCAGTGCCGATCCTTTATATTTTTCATTTCTGAGTATGGAGTCCACAGTGGACACGCTCCACTTTTTATTTTTCATCGGTGTAGGTATGTTTTTATCTGTGAGATATTTGGCTATGTACGATGGTGTCTTTCCCTCTAAAAACAGCTTATATATTAACCGTACTATCTTTGCCTCGCTCTCCACAATCTTCGGCTGTCCGTCCTCGCCGCGCTCATATCCGAGAAAGCTCGAAAACGGCATAATGAGTTTACCATCTGCAAACCGTTTCCGGCAACCCCATGTGACATTTTCCGATATAGAACGGCTCTCCTCCTGTGCCAGTGATGACATTATCGTTATGAGCAGCTCGCCCTTACCGTCAAAGGTGTATATGTTTTCCTTTTCAAAATATACCTCAACATTGTGAGCCTTAAGCTCTCTGACGGTTGTAAGGCTGTCAACTGTATTCCTTGCAAACCTGCTGACCGATTTTGTAATTATCAAGTCAATCTCACCGTTAATAGCCCTGCTTACCATTTCGTTAAAACCATCCCTATGCTTTGTATTGGTTGCTGAAATTCCTGCGTCTGTAAACACCTTTACAAACTGCCATTCCGGATTGTTCTGAATATATTGTGTATAATAATCCACCTGCGCCTCATAGCTTGTGAGCTGCTCCTCACTGTCTGTAGACACTCGCGCATATGCCGCAACACGCCGTCTTTTTCTTGTGTCGTTCTCGATGCGAGAATACATTTTTCTTGTTTGTGGTATTACCGTTACTACCTTTGACATTACTGATAACGCCTCCTTAGGTTTTCGTAATTTCTTGCCTTCATCTCGTCAGACCATGTTCGGTCTATCTCCCATGACCTTGTTTCCTCCGAGCTATCGGCAAATATGAACTTTACCATATTGTCCCTGCATATAATTATTTTAGCTATTTCCTTATCAAATCCATCAGCAAGCTTAGTTAAAACTTCATCGGGTATCTGCTTGCTGTCACAGTATTTTTTACCCTTATATGTGTAGGTCTTGCATTTCCATACAAAATGCTCTGACGCTGTTCCCGTATGCGTCTTTTTCCTGTAGTATTTGCAGCCGCAGTTTTCGCAGAAAACCATGTGCTTGAAATCATATTCATACGGTTTGATATGAGGATTTTTCTTTTCCTTATCCTCTATCATTTTCTTCACTGTTTCAAACTGCTCCCTGTCGATTATGGGCTCGTGGTTATCGGTCACATAATATTTCTTTAAGCGACCGTCATTCTTTTTCGTTTGTTTTGTAATATGGTCCGTGGTATAGTATTTTTGCAGCATGAGGTCACCAATATATTTCTCATTTCTGAGAATATCCAAAATTGCTCTGTGCTGCCACTGTCTGCCGCTCGGCGATGGGATATTATCCTTATTGAGTGCCGCAGCTATGCATTCGGAGCCCATGCCGTTTATATACATATCGAATATCCGTCTTACAATTACGGCTTCTGTTTCGTTTACCGTTAACTGCCTGTTCTTTGCAAAATATCCGTAAACAGTCGTGCCTGTCGGTATTCCCTGCTTGAAATCGTTTTGTATACGCCACTTACAGTTTTCACTCACTGACAAGCTTTCCTCCTGTGCAAAAGAAGCGAGGATGGTAATCATAAGCTCGCCATCCCCGCTGTTACTATGGATATTCTCTTTTTCAAACCATACGTCTACTCCCAAATCCTTAAGCTCACGCACAACTGAAAGCAGTACAACTGTATTCCTTGCAAACCGTGTTATGCTTTTGGTTATGATCATATCAATCTTACCGTTGCGGCAATCCTCAAGCATACGCTGAAATTCAGCTCTTGCTTCCTTTGTACCCGTCACTGCTGAATCTGCATATACCCCGGCATATGCCCAATCCCTATGTGACTGTATAAGCTTACTGTAATAGCTCACCTGTGCCGATAGTGAATGCAGCATTTCATCCTTGCCCGATGACACTCTCGCATACGCCGCCACCTTCAGTAGCTTTGGTATTCTCGGCTTCCACGCTTCTAATTTCTGTACAACTTTTTTCATAGAACCTCGTTTTTTCTACGCTGATGTTCGCAAGCGAACTCAGCTTGCTGTTTGCTTCGCAAACGCAACACCTTTCATGATTTTTGTATGTCCATATTACAATAGAAGCCGCGATATATCAAGTCATTTTTGGCTCATAAACTGCCGATTATGGGGCAGTATTTCCTGGTCATAATTGTATCAATTTTTGCGTACTCTTTCGGTGTAATAAGCTCCTTCTCAAGCAGTGCTTTTATAATCGCCATTGATACTCGGTAATCACGCTCACCGTTAAACTGTTCTGTTGTCATTATGTTTTCCTCCAATACAAAAAGCCCGACTTCGGGTACGGGCAAAGAAAAAGAGGACAGGTAATTTTAATGCTGTCCTCACGGGTTATTTAGTTATATGTTGTTTTGTAATGGATATGAGATTTCATCTTCCCGGCCACTTCAATCATCTAATTGTTCAAATTCATCAAGATTTAACTCTCTCTTCAGTTCTTCCTCTGTTGGCAGATAATCAAGATATTTCGCCGCATAGATCTGATTGTTATCCTCCGGAAGTGTCATCTTTACTAATGTATCACTTTTCTTAGCGCAAAGCAACAGACCAATTGGAGGATTATCCCCTTCGTTCATCATCTTTCTCGTATAATAATTAACATACATCTGCATCTGACCTATGTCCTGATGGCTAAGATCTCCCGTCTTTAAATCAATCAATACAAAACATTTCAAAATGTAGTTGTAGAAAACGAGGTCAATATAGAAGTGTCTTCCATCAATATTGAAATGCTTTTGCCTTGCGACAAATGAAAACCCTCTTCCAAGCTCTAACAGAAATTTTTGCAAATGATCTATAAGAGCCTGTTCTAGATTTGATTCGTAATAATGCTCATTTGCCGGGAGATCAAGAAACTCAAGAACATACGGATCTTTAATGATTTTCTCATATTCCGGTTTCGGTTCAGTCTTTTGAATCTCTGCCGCTACACTTTCCTTGTCACGGCTCGCAAGGATGCGCTTATAGAACATAGTGTTTATTTGTCTTTCCAACTGGCGTGAACTCCATCCCGCTTTTACCGCTTCATTCAAATAAAAATTGCGTTCCTCTTCATTGGCAACACGCATAAGAAGTCTATAATGAGTCCAACTCAATTCGGAACGCAGTGCGTTCCGTTTTTGAAAACACAAATAAAACTGTCTCATATTTCGCAAATTACGAACATTATATCCTTTTCCGAATTCGGCAGTCAGTCGTTCAGATATATATTTTAATATCTGTTTACCGTATGCAGCACGGTCATTTTCTCCACATACTTCATAAATTGCTTTGCCAATATCCCAGTACGCTGTCACCATAGCTGAATTAACAGCTGAATATATGCGCTTTTGAGCGTCAATGACATATCCTCGTATGGATAGATAAGCATTCTCTGACTGCAATTCCGTCGGTAAATTTTCTTGCTTTATAATTTCACTCATAACAGCATCCTCTCATTTTTTCAGACTGTAAATATTCTTTTCTTTAGCTATAGTATACCATAAATCAATGGCAAAAGCAACCTACAATTTACCTTTTCCTCCGATGATTATGAGGATGCAGCAAAAAGTTACATCCCCCGAACATTTTCTTAGTCACCATAAACTCCTGCTCTGTCGTTTGTTACGAACACTCGGAGCATTTCGTCTGTTAATCCGAGTCTGCCTTTTTCATCGCCCTGCAGCAGCCCCTTGTCCATCATTTTCTGAATAGTCGGTCTTGCCCAATCCGGCATATTGCCGTCTATGTAGTTATATATCATCTTGCTGTTTATC
>JBJEFT010000455.1:0-3993 GCA_051874315.1 Candidatus Ornithomonoglobus sp. | reverse complement strand
CTATGCCGTACGGTTGATTTTTTATGCAATCATTCTGATTTATTTCAGCTTAAACGCTGTTCCGAGCATATCGCCCGACGGCTCGCCGTATAACTGAACCGTTATATTCATAACCTCTTCGCCGCTGTAGCCGTAGGTCTTCTGAACCGTCGCCGTCTGTCCCGACTCTATGAGCTGTGTCGCTGATGTAACATTGACGCCCTCAACACCTACAACAGCCAGCGGTGAGAAGCTTACACCGTTTTCAAATGCCTCAACGTCAAAGAGTCCGTCAAAGGATACCGGCTGCGACGTATCATTTTTAAAGGTGAATGCAACGACAACCGCCTGTCCGTCATTGGTATCGACAAGCTTTGCACTGTCTATTGAAACCTTCAGTCCGCTGATTTCACCGCTTGCCTTTAACGAATCATCATCAGGCGTTGTTTGTGAAAGCTTTTCGCCCTTGACCTTATTCATATTTACCTCGTCAACAGCGTTCTCCTGATTTGTGCCTATTATATTTCCGTCCTTATCCGTAGGATATGCAGCCTCAGTGGCTTCTGTTGTTTCTGCTGCTGTTGTATCTGCGCTGTTATCTGTTTTCTTATTGCCGCAGGATGCCATCGTCAGCATGAGCATTGCCGCAAGAATTACTGCAAAACTTTTCTTTTTCATTACGTATACCTTTCCTTTCTGTAAAGTATATAGATACCGGGTCATTATCCTGCCGCGGTCCTGTATATACTAACACAATCAAATAAAAAAATCAAGCCCTTCAAAAAAATTTCACACTTCATTAATTATTTTCGCCTATTTCGGCTTTTTTAATTGACTTATTTTAAGCTTTTGTGTATAATTATATAATGTTTAACAAAACTTTGGTACACTAGGAGGAAAACAGATGAGATCAAGCGGAATATTGATGCATATTTCATCGCTGCCGTCAAAATACGGTATAGGCACTATGGGAAAGGAGGCATATGACTTCGTTGATTTTCTTGCAGAGGCAAAGCAGACCTACTGGCAGATACTGCCGATATGCCCGACAAGCTACGGCGATTCACCCTATCAGTCCTTCTCAACTCATGCCGGAAACCCATATTTTATTGACCTTGATATGCTGGTCGAGGACGGACTTCTCGAGGAAGAGGATTTTGCCGATATAAACTGGGGTGCAAACCCGGAATATGTTGATTATGAAAGGATTTACGAAAGCCGTTTTGAGGTGCTCAGAAAGGCGTTCGATAATTTTAAAAAGCAGGACAGACTTCTCTTTGATATGTTTATTGAGAAGAATGATATGTGGATCTCAAACTATGCGCTGTTTATGTCGATAAAGAACGCCTATGACGGCAAGTCATGGCTTGAATGGGACGAGGGCTTAAAGCGCCGCGACCCTCATTCACTCTGGCTTTTCAAGGAAGAGCATATGGATGATATTGAGTTCTGGGAGTTTTTGCAGTTCAAATTCTTTGAGCAGTGGACAAAGCTCAAGGAATACGCCAACTCCAACGGTGTTCAGATCATCGGCGATATTCCGATTTATGTCGCGCTCGATTCCGCGGCGGTATGGGTTTTCCCCGATCTGTTTGAGCTTGACGAGGACCTTATGCCTAAAACCGTTGCCGGCTGCCCTCCCGACGCATTTTCACCGACAGGTCAGCTCTGGGGAAATCCGATATATAACTGGGACAGACATAAGGAAATGGGTTACAGCTGGTGGATCGACCGTCTGCGCGGCGCGGTTGAGCTTTACGATATTGTGCGCATTGACCATTTCCGCGGCTTTGACGGCTATTATACGATCCCGTTCGGAGATGAGACCGCCGAAAACGGCAAATGGGAAACAGGCCCGGGAATTGAGTTCTTCCGTTTTGTTGAGGCAAGACTCGGAAAGCTCCCGATTATTGCTGAGGACTTAGGCTTCCTTACTCCTTCCGTTATCCAGATGCTTGCCGACAGCGGCTTCCCCGGCATGAAGGTGCTTGAATTTGCGTTTGACCCGCGCGAGGAAAGCAATTATCTCCCGTATACATACGATAAAAACTGCGCCGTATATATCGGCACACATGACAATAACACAATCAAGGGCTGGATAGAGGAGCTTGACGATGAAACGCTTGAATTCTGTACAAAGTTCCTTAATTTTGCGGGCGGCACTGACAGCGACTTTATTTGGACATTCATAAAGACCGCCTTCGCGTGTGTCGGCGACACTCTCGTTATACAGATGCAGGATTATCTTGAGCTTGGCGCGGAGGCAAGAATGAACACACCGTCCGTTCCGCACGGCAACTGGCAGTGGAGAATGAAGCCCGGCGCCTGCACAAAGAAGCTTGCGGCTAAGATCGCAGACATAACGAGGACTTACGGAAGGTGTCCGAGGTGAGGTAATAACTATGAAGCTTGAAAAATATTATGAGAATCCTGATATTCTCCATCCCGGCTGCGAGCTGCCGCACGCGTACTTTATCCCGTTTTCGGATAAGGAGGCGGCGCTGACGCTGCCCCGTGAGAAATCCGACAGGTTTATAAGCCTTAACGGTCTCTGGGATTTCAGATACTGCAAAAGCGTCTATGAAATGCCGGAGCTTACAGACATTACATATGATGATAAGATACAGGTCCCGTCCTGCTGGCAGTGCAAGGGCTATGACAGCCATCAATATACAAATGTGCGCTACCCTTTCCCATTTGATCCGCCGCGCGTTCCGCATGAGAATCCGTGCGCTATGTATGAAAAGCGTATAAATTTCAAAAAGAAAAACGACAGACGCTATAACATTGTTTTTGAAGGAGTTGACTCCTGTCTTTACCTTTGGGTAAATAACATATGGGCAGGCTACAGTCAGGTCTCACATTCAATCAGTGAGTTTGATATAACGGACTATCTTAAACCCGGCAGAAACAAAATCAATGTTCTTGTTCTCAAATGGTGCGACGGAAGCTATCTTGAGGATCAGGATAAGCTGCGCATGAGCGGTATTTTCCGCGATGTGTATATTCTTGAAAGAGATAACGGGCATCTTACGGATTTCTTTTTAAAAACATCGCTTGACGGTACTGTCAGAGTAGAGGCGGACGAATTTATTAAATGCGAAATATACGACAAGGGCAGTCTTATAGCAAGCGAATCCGGCGTTGATATTGAAATGAAGCTCGACAACCCGTCACTCTGGACAGCCGAAACGCCGTACCTTTACACACTCGTTATCAGCCGCGGTGAGGAATATATCGTTCAGAAATTCGGTATCCGCCAGATAACGGTCGAAAACGGGGTTGTCCTTCTTAACGGAAAGAAATTCAAGATAAGAGGCGCAAACCGCCACGACAGCGATCCGAAAACCGGCTATACCATAAGCCGCGAGCAGGCACTTAAAGACCTCACACTTATGAAACGGCACAATATAAACGCAGTAAGAACCAGTCATTATCCTAATTCTCCGTGGTTTACAGAAATGTGCGATGAGCTTGGCTTCTATGTATGCGCCGAGGCTGACATTGAGATCCACGGCTGCGTTACAATAAACGGCTTGTATGAGGAAGATCAGTTCGGACTTCTCGCCCATGATAAGCGCTTTGAAAGGGCTATTGTTGACAGGGTAAAAAGAAGTGTCGAGCGCGATAAAAACCGCACATCTGTTATAATCTGGTCGCTTGGAAATGAGGGGGGCTTCGGTCCGGCATTTGAAAGGGCGGGAAGATGGGTCAAGAGCGCTGACCCGTCACGTCTCACGCACTATGAAAGCAGCGTGCATGAGGACATCGGCAAAAAGAACGACACCTCAATGCTTGATCTTTACAGTACAATGTACGCTTCGCCCGAAAGCATTACAGAATATTTCGGGAAGAAAAATATAAAGCCTTACATTATGTGTGAATTTATTCAAGCAATGGGCAATGGTCCCGGATCAATACACAAGTATCTGGACCTTATTGATAAATATGACGGATTTATCGGCGCTTTTATATGGGAATGGTGTGACCATGCCGTTTATATGGGCAGGAAGA
>JBJEFT010000454.1:0-3999 GCA_051874315.1 Candidatus Ornithomonoglobus sp. | reverse complement strand
AGACCCTTCTTTTCCTCATAAGCTGTCAGCAGCTCCTCGCGGAGCTTTAAAAGTTCTTCCTTTGTCATCTGTTTGTATGACATTTTCTTTTTTCCTCCTTACTCGATATATACATTCCTTATCGGTAACTCTGTATAAGTCCACACAATATTATACTATATTATTATTCTTTTAGCAAGAATATTTTTATACAAAAATATGGTGCGCTACTCCTATTGAAATAGTGCACCATTGCATTGATGATGTTTATATAAACTTATATTCTGTAATATGGTTATATGTATGTCCCTTTGTAAGTATCGGCCCCGGATAGTGGCTGAATGCCAGAGCGTTCGGGAATACCTGTGTTTCAAGGCAGAAAGCGTCATGTATCTTATATTCCACATCGCCCTTATGAACACCCTCCGGCAGCGCGTTAGCCGTATAAAGCTGCATTGAGGGCTGATTTGTGAGCACCTGCATTGTTATCCCTGTTTTTAAGCTCTTTGCCACAGCGGCTGTTCTGTAGCCTTTTCCGCTTATTACAAAGTTGTGGTCGAAGCCGCCGACTGCCCGGATCTGCGGAAAATCAGCGTCTATATCCTGACCTATCGGCTTGGGCGCTCTGAAATCGAACGGCGTACCCGCTACCGAAAGTACCTCTCCAGTCGGCATACACTCGCTGTCGTTGGGCGTGTAGAAGCCGGCGTTTATCTGAAGTATCTGGTCGTTGATCGAGCCGCTCTCATGGCCGCTGAGGTTGAAATAGCTGTGGTTTGTAAGATTGCATACCGTATCCTTATCCGCTGTTGCCCTGTACTCGATTTTAAGCGCGTTTTCGTCCGTTACGCTGTAGCGGATAGCCACGCTCAAAGTGCCGGGGAAGCCCTCCTCACCGTCAAGTGAGATATAGCTGAGAATTATTGCGTTCTCTCCCGGGACCTCCGTAACGCTCCATACCTTTTGGTCAAAGCCCACAACGCCGCCGTGAAGGCTGTTTTGACCCTCATTGATGCCTACGCTGAACTTCTCGCCCTTGATCTCAAACTGACCCTTTGCAATTCTGTTAGCGTGTCTGCCTATTGCCGCTCCGATATAGCCGTCATTTTTCAGATATTCCTCAAGACTTGCGCGGCCGAGAACTACGTCCTGTGTGTTTCCGTTCTTATCCGCCACAAGAAGCTTTGTTATTATGCCGCCGTAGTTTATGATCTCCGCAGCAACACCCTTGCCGTTATCAAGAGTATATGCAAAAATCTCCGTACCGTCCGGCATTGTGCCGTAAGGCTTTTTTGTTATTGACATTTCATTACCCTCCTGTAAATTTATTCATATCCTTATTTTATCACATTGGGATTTTGCTGTCAATACAGTATTTTATATATTTTGTATTATATAGGCTATGGGATCGTCATCACAGGAAGGGACAACCTCGTCCGCCGTTTCCTTTACCGCCTGTTCGGCGTTTTCGACCGCATAGCTGTGTCCCGCCGCACTGAGCATATCAACATCGTTCATGTTGTCGCCCACGGCATAGATGTTATCAGGTGATATCTGCAATATCTGCGCAAGCCTTATAAGACCTGTCCCCTTTGAAACACCTGTGGCAACAATATCAAGGTAATTATCTCCGCTGCGGACACTGTAGCCGCTGTCATAGCTGCTGCGGTAAATCGGCTCAAACCCGTCAAGCTGCTCTCTGTGTCCGATTATGAGCGCCTTGACCCACGGCGCGTTCCACACCTCGTCCGGCATCTCATAATACACCTTATACGGCTTGGTAAGAAATCTGTCCGTTTCAAAGCAGCGCTGATATATATATACAAGCTCATTTGAGTATATCTCAAGGCCGAACTCCGGTCTTGTGTCATGAACACGCTTTATTGCCTGCTTTCGTTCCTCCTCGATAAATTTCTCAAATACGACCGCTTCTTTCTCATAGTCATAAAGCTTCGCGCCATTATGCAGAATAGCGGGCGCGTTGATCGTCATCTGATCAAAATATGCGCGTACCGCCGGAACCATGCGCCCCGAGGCAACCGTAAATTTTCCGCCCTCGCTTATAAAATATTCTATCGCCTCTCTGTTTGCATTTGATACCATGTGCTCACTGTCAAGCAGTGTAGCGTCCATATCCGATACCAGAAGCTTTCCGTCAAATCTTCCCAAAGTCCTTTTCTCCTTGCAAGCATAATGCGGACGATTACAAACCGTCCGCACCATATTATATCATTATTTTATCCATATGTCAATCGGCTTCATATTTCCGTCCCAGAGGAATACCTTATCCGGCTCAAACTCCGCCGTAAATTTCGCTGTGCCGCCGCTTACGTCAAACACATCAAGTTTTGTAAGTATTCCTCCGTCATATTTTGCCGCATAGAGCTTCAGACCGCTCTCAATTGCCGTAACGGTTATCACGCTTCCTGCCACGCTGTCAATTGAGGATATTTCAGGTGCCGGAGTCTCTGATGGAACAGGGGATTCCGACGGAACAGTAGGCTCCTCCTCAGCCGCGAGCACAATTGTGTATATCACATTTTCGCCGGCAGAAACAGCCTTTGCGCTGCCGCTCATATCACCGTATGAAGCGGATATATTGTATATGCCCGTCGGGAGTGTGAACACAGCCGTACCTTTTTCACCGGTTTTCGCTTTAATTCCCGCAACAGTGACCTCAGCGCCCGATATTGCGTTTACGCCGTCCGTTGTCTTTACGGTTATGTCGCTTGTCGCATAGTCTGTGGTATAATACCGTGTTCCGGCAAGATATATGCTTGCCGCGCTTTCATCGCCCTGTAAGAAATGTACCTGAGCGATCATGCTGCTGCCCGTTACTACAGGCTCCGGTACTGTTACAAGCTCTCCGTTTCCGTCAATAACGTACTGGCTGTATTTCCCCTCGCTGTATATGAGTACATAGTGATACCAAGTTTTTTGTTCAAGCCCGAGGATCCCCGCGTCGACCTGCATAAGCGCCGTGCCGTAGCCGTCACTGTAGGAGTTAAATGTGAGCTTCTCCGTGCCGTCAAAATATATATCCGTTTCGAACACATAGTCTCTGCCGGACTCATATACCGAGTCCGCCGTCACCTTGTCGAATACGAAATACGCCTCTCTTTCCGCCGATGCCCAGCGCCCCGCCTTTGCCTGCAGACACTGCCTGTTATCGAAGGTGCGTATATAGAAGCCTGTGGCAGCTTCTCCGCCGCTGCTGCGCGCGCCCGAATGATAGGTTATATCTCCAATCGTCTGCACCGTATCGGATGTGCCCTGCTGTATATTAAGCTCCTCTTCCAGCTCTTCCTCAGCTATTATATCAACACCGTCCGTAATGCTCACAAGCTCTATATATGCTATCTCCGATGACACATTTCCGCTTTTTGCTATTACCGCGCAGCGCCCGGGCTTTACGGTACTCGGAATTGAAAGTATACCGTTATTCACCGTAACTCCGCTTACGTTTGCCAGCCAGCTGAACTCAGCCTCCATTGCAACGCCGTTCTGATCATATGCCTGCGCCGTGAGCCGCACTTCATTTGCAACCGCGGTATTTGATATATACGCCTTTTCCGGCGCGGTTATTTCAACGGATTTAACGACAGATTCGTAATCGTCAGCGTATACGGTGACGCTGCATTCGGCTGTGATCGTCTGATCCGCTGCCGCTGCGGCCGTAATAACCGCCGTGCCGGGAGCGGCCGCCGTTACGTTTCCGTCCGCGTCAACCGCCGCCACACTCTCATCCGAGGACGAGTATACTATTCCCTGCTCTGTAGCGTCCGCGGGAACGACTGCCGCCGTTACCTTGCCGCTCTGTCCCGCTTTAAGCGCAAGCGTCTCTTCTGCAAAGGCTATGCCTTCAAGGGGAACGAATGTCTTTGAAAGCGCTATCGTCTTTTCGACACTGCTCTTATAAACGCTTACCGACAGGCTCTTTTCGTCATAGCCGTCGGCTGAAACGGTAACTGAGTATACATCGGAAAATACCTCTCCGGTGTATGTGCCGCTGCGGTTTCC
>JBJEFT010000453.1:0-4003 GCA_051874315.1 Candidatus Ornithomonoglobus sp. | reverse complement strand
AATGAGAAATAATAAGTCGGGGGAACAGCCGTATTGTTCCCCTGTTTTTTTGTGACAGATATTAAAATGCGTCGAAAATCCGACAAATGTATAAAAATTAATGGTTGATTTTTCATGGGAAAGAGCGTACAATATGTATGAAATCAAACAAGTGTTGAAATTTTTGATAAGGAAGGCTGTCGGATGGAGAAAAAAGACGGATTTATGATAAAGCTTGCGACGCTTATAGTGGATAAGAGAAATTTTATCTATATATTTTTCGCGTTTTTTCTGGCTTTTGCAATTTCGGGAATGTCGAAGATGAACGTTATTAACGATATAACGGAATATCTGCCGGACACAACGGAAACAAAGCAGGGGCTTAATATAATGGATGAGGAATTTATGACCTATGGAACGGCTAAGGTCATGGTTTCAAATATTACATATGAAAACGGCGAGGCGCTTGCGGAGCGGATAAGGGATATAAGCAATATCAAGGATGTTGAATATGAAAATGACGATGAGCATTACAAGAACTCCGCGGCTCTCTTTAAGGTGACCTTTGCCGATGACGGCGAAACAGAGGAGAGTATCGCGGCAAAGGAGGCAATAAAGGAGCTGCTTTCGGAATATGATATGTATATGTCAACCGACGTAGGCTCCGAGGAGGAGGACGCGGCGGACCTTGACCGCCAGATGGTGCTTATTCTTTCGCTTGCGGCGGTGATCATAGGTCTTGTGCTGCTGTTCACCTCGCAGACCTATGCGGAAATTATAGTTTTTGTTATAGTGTTTGTGGTCGCGGCGATACTTAACACAGGAACAAATTATCTTCTCGGAGATATTTCGTTTATAACAAAATCCGTCGCGGTTGTTTTGCAGCTTGCGCTTGCGATAGACTACGCGATAATTCTCGCGCACCGCTTTGCCGAGGAAAAGGAAAACTATCCGGGAGATTCGCGGAGGGCTATAATTACAGCGCTGTCAAAGGCGATCGTTGAAATAAGCTCGTCAAGCCTTACCACGGTTTCGGGTCTTGTGGCGCTTACTCTAATGCAGCTAAGAATAGGTCTTGATATGGGACGCATTCTTGCAAAGGGTATTGTGTTCAGCCTTATAACGGTATTTCTGCTGATGCCGGGACTGCTTTTACAGATGAATAATTTTATCGAAAAAACAAAGCACAAAAATTTTGTGCCGTCAATAAAGCTATGGGGCAGGCTCGTTGTAAAAACAAGATATGTTATCCCCGTTATATTTATTGTCACAGCCGCCGCGGGCTGCATAATAAATAACAAGATACAGTTCGCCTTTGACGTTGACAGCGTGCGCGCCACCATACAGACCGAAAAGTCGATAGCGAGGGATAAGATAAACGATAATTTCGGAATAAGCTCTCAGATGGCGGTTATCGTTCCCAAGGGCGATTATGAAAGCGAGGCGGCAGTCCTCGAAAGGGTAGGGCAGCTTGAACGGATAACCGACGCGCAGGGACTTGCGAACGTGAGCATTGAGCAGAACGGCTATGAGCATACGCTGACGGAAAAGCTGACGCCGCGGGAGGTGTCGGAGTTTGTGGATATGGATTATGACACAATATGTCTGCTCTATCAGGTATACGGCTTGAAAAACGAGGAATACGGCGCGTTCTTTAACGATATAGACGACTGTAAGCTCACGCTTATAGATATTATCCATTTCGTAAAGCAGGAGATGGATAAGGAGGTTATTAACTTCGACAATGAAACAACGGAGGATTTTAACGAGATATATGATGATCTTGTTGACGCGGAAAAGCAGCTTGAGGGCGAGAATTACGCGCGGCTTGTTTTTGAATACAAGGGCGAGGTCGAGGGACAGGAAAGCTATGATTTTCTTGAACAGGTAAGAGCGATCGCAAAGGACTATTATGACGATCCGATAATTTCGTCAAACACAACGGCAAGCTATGATCTGTATTCGTCCTTCGGAGAGGATAACAAAAAGATCAGCCTTCTTACGATATTATTCGTATTTATGATACTGGTGTTTACCTTCCGTTCGTTCGGACTGCCGGTGCTTCTGGTGCTTACAATTCAGGGAAGTATATGGATCAATTTTTCATTCCCGGTCATACAGAATGTAAAAATGTACTTTTTAAGCTATCTCGTTGTAAGCTCCATACAGATGGGCGCGACAATAGATTACGCTATTGTGATAGCGAACAGGTATGAGGCTCTGAAAAAGGAGATCGGCAGTAAAAAAGCGGCGATACAGGCGGTTGACGAGGCGTTCCCGACGGTGCTCACATCCGGCTCCATTCTTTCAATGGCGGGGCTGCTTATAGGGTATATTTCAACGGACGCGATCATATCCTCACTCGGTATGTGTCTGGGACGCGGAACGATAATTTCAATGATACTTGTTATGCTTGTTCTTCCTCAGATACTTATGCTGTGTGAGAAGATAGTGGATAAAACTTATTTTAAATTATAATAAAGGGTGATAATTTTGAAAAGAGCAGCATCAATGCTTATTGCCGCCGCGCTGTTTGCGGGAATTGCCGCGCCGTGCGCGGCGGCTGACGATACTTATATATATATTCAGACGGCGGCGGATATAAAGGACCTTGCCGACAACTGCGTAATAGACAGCTATTCAACGGGCAAAACTGTTGTTCTGGGCAATGATATAGATGTTTCCGGCGCGGAATTTTCGGGTATTCCGTACTTTAACGGTACCCTTGACGGCTGCGGCCATACAATAAGCGGCGTAACGATAGAGGTGTCAAATCCCGAAAGGGGCTTTATCGGGACCGTGGGCGAGGGCGGAACGGTTTCAAACCTTATTGTGGAGGGAAAGATAACGGCGGACGAAGGCTCGGAGAGCGGCGGTACAAATTCAAACGGCAAAAATCAGATGCTCAGAATAATAGAGAGCCTTCAGAACGATGAAAAAACCTCATTAAACAGATTTTTCAGCGACAGCAATGTTTATTCGATAGGCGGAATAACGGGAGTCAATAAGGGAACGATAACCAACTGTACATATAAGGGAAACGTCAGCGCCACGGAAAATGTCGGGGGAATTGCCGGCTCAAACGAGGGGCGTATTGAAACAAGCGCAAATTATTCTATTGTGTCGGGCGAAAAGAATACCGGCGGAATAGCGGGTAAAAATACGGGCATAATCAAATGGTGCCGGAATAATGAAAAGGTAAACGATACGCCGGTTGAGGAAATGTACGCCACAGGCGGTATCTGCGGCGCCTCAAGCGGCGTAATAGACGGCTGTACAAACAACGCATCCGTAGGCTATAAAAACGCGGGGACCGCGGCGGGCGGCATCAGCGGCATACAGAGCGGAAATATTACCGATTGCATAAACACGGGCGCGGTTATGGGAAAAAACCGTGTCGGCGGCATTTCGGGTAATTTTGAGCCTTTCACAAATATTACATATAATGAGGACGAATGGAGCGACCGAATTGACGAGCAGAAGGAAAAGATAAGAAAAGACCTTGATGATATCGAAGGCCGCATTGATGAAAACAGGGATAAAATAAAGAGCGATCTGGATGATTTCGACAACCGCTTTAAGGACTTATTCGGAATAAATGAGCTGAATGACAATATAGGAACGGTTACCGACAGCCTTGCCGAGCTTAACGATGTTCTGTCGGATAAGATAAAAAACGGCGGAAGTCTTTCGGGCATAGCGGACAGTATAGCCGACGCTGTGGATGTTCTTGACAGAGCGGAGGGAAATTTAAGCTCGAATAATGACGCGTTAAGAGATGCGCTTACACAGACACGGGACACTGCCAAAACAATGTCGGATGTCGCGCAGTCGCTTTCGGACAGTGTGAGCAGCGGCAACGATCATCTTATAAGCCTTATGGATTCGATAAATGAAAGCGTTGACGACGATACGCGCAGGGAGAATATAAACAAGACCATCGATTCCCTCAATGACGCTATTGATTCCACAGGCAAGGCGATGGATAATCTTGCAAAGCTTAATCTTAATAATATAAAGGTCA
>JBJEFT010000452.1:0-4017 GCA_051874315.1 Candidatus Ornithomonoglobus sp. | reverse complement strand
GCGGCGGATAAGGAATTTAATGATGTGCCGCAGCAGCATTGGGCGTATGACAGTATTATGTATCTTGCAGACCTGGGAGCTGTGGGCGGCTATGAGGACGGCAGCTACAGACCCGATGCGGCGGTAACGCGCGGAGAATGGGCGAAAATGCTGTGCACAACGCTTGGTTTTCAGCCTGTTACTGGTATCAGACTGTATGCGGAGCTTATGAGCAGCGGCGACCTTACGGCGGACGACTGGAGCGCTCCGTATATTATAGCGATGAACAGATATTTTGCATACTACAGGGGCAGCGACGGTCGGGATTATTATCTGCCCGATGACGGCGCGACAAGAGAGAGTGTCGCTGCAAGTATCGTAAGGGCGCTCGGCTATACCGTTTCAAAGGGAGATTACCCCAATCTTGCCGGATTTTCGGATGCGGAGGATATAAGCGATACTGACAAGCCGTATGTCGATGCGGCAATAGAGGATGGGATAATAAGCGGCTATGACGACGGAACAATAAGACCGGATGCGGCGGTGACGCGGGCGGAGGCGGCCTGCCTTCTGCAAAGGCTTATAAGCAGAGCGATAGGTATGTCAAAACGCAAGAGCGTTGACTATGTTAATTATGACAACCAGACCATAGAGCTTCTGCCGTTATGATCTGATACAAAATTTGTGCGATTACACGAAAAAAAATAATATAATTCCCCCGAAATTTTCAGTGTTATCCGCGAATTGTATAATAGGAAATTTTACAGTAAAGAGAGAGAGGAAACACTATGAAAAAACTTTTAAGTTCGGTCGTGGCGGCATCAATGCTTGCATCGGCTTTTGCGGGATTTTCGCTGACGGCGACCGCGGCGGCAACCCAGAGCGGATCGCTTACGCTTAACTTTGATGACGGAGCGTCAAAGTTTACGGCGGCGAACAGGACAACCTGTACAGTAGCAAACGGCGAGCAGGTTATAACCGCTGCAAGCAATGCGGGAAATCAGTACGGTCTTGCATACTATGACTTTTCATCTGTTTCGGCGGGAGCGGATGAGGTTGTGGTTGAGTTTGATTCAAGGATATTGTCAGGCACAAGGTATTGGATAAGCCTTTACGACACCTCGCGGAGAGGTACAGAAGCCGGGGGTTCAAGCAAAGCTACTTATAACACCACAGGTCTGATTTACACTATGGGTCTGGGTAATGACAGTAATTTATACCAGGTCATGGGAGTAAATGTATCGGATTCAACAGCAGCGCTGGACAACACGATCCCTGCAAAGGTTACCGTATCCTTTGTGAATAATACAATGGATTATACGGTTACAACAGCGTCAGGAACAACGCTCAGCTCCGGTATAGGCAAAGCGTTCAGCGATACTTCTGCTGCGCAATGCACAGGAATTGAATTCTACACATGGGCGAACAATTCAGTCGGATATATTGATAATCTGACCGTAAAAGCGTACACATATGACACAGTGTCTGTAACTGCGGATAAAACCGCGCAATGGTCGGCGCAGGAAATAGATCCGACCCAAAACGAAGATGATCCTTATGATCCCTATGATTTGAGGATCCACGGCTACCCCGGATGGGAAACTGCGGCATATATAGGTTTTACACTTCCAAGCAGCTTTTCACCAAGCAAATTGAAAAACGCGACGCTGATTTTAGATACCATATCGGCTTCGGCTTCCGGCACCGCATATATTTACGCGGCAGATTATTCGGCTTTTGATAATAATACTCAGTATGGAGGCACAAAAACCTCTCCGGCTGCCTATGGAAGCGGACCTGCATACACCGAAACGGAATTTAAAAGCTTTGAAAATCCTGTGGATGCGGGTGAATTCTCAATAGATATAACAGAGTATATCAAGACACTTGACGCGGCAAATAAAAATATTGCTTTCAGAATTGATGTTAAAAATCAGGACGAATGCAACAACTGGGTAATAGGCTCCTGCAACAACGGAGGAGCGGCTCCGGTATTAAAGCTTGACTACAGCGAACCGCTGATAAAAAATCAGTACTTTACCGATGGCACAGACGGCTGGACAATATCAGATTCCTCAGCAATGACAGTTTCGGGCGGTCTGCTCACCTCAACAGGCGCTTCAAAACTCAGTCAGACGCTTACAAACGTGCCTAACGGTACATACAATCTCACAGCAGACCTTACAAATACAAGCGCGTCGGGCGTGTGCTACCTGTATGCAAAGGCGCCCGGACACACAATGGCAAGGACCGCCGTACCGGTCTTGTCCTCATCAACAAAAATCATAGTTCCGAGTATTAAGGTTGATAACGGAACACTTGAAATAGGCTTGTACGCGGACGGTACACAGACCGTTACCGCAGATAACTTTGCCATTACCGAAACAGAATCAACGCGCGTTCCGTTTTTGATCGGCGGTGAGGTTTCAAAGCTTACATATATTGAGGATAAGGGCGCGGCTGCCAGCACCAAAATAGCATTCCACAACGAGGGCGGAACGGAGATGGACGGCTTGCAGGTTCTTGCGGAGAACGGCTTCAATCTGGCGCGTATCAGAGTTCTGAACAATCCGGGAAAGGATCGAGGAAACGGCGATAATTATCTGCCGGCGGGCTATCAGAATCTGGAAGACTGCCTCACAATGGCAAAACGCGCAAAGGAAAAGGGAATGCAGATCGAGCTTACAATAGCCTATTCTGACTGGTGGACAGACGGCGGTGAACAGTTTGCGCCGAATGACTGGACCTCCGGCGCTTCTGGACTGACAGGTGATGCTCTGGCGAACTACTATGCCGGTAAGATAGCTGACTATACAAGAGAGGTTCTGACGGCTATGAATGCTCAGGAAACTTCTCCGGCATATGTATCAATCGGAAATGAAATGCAGTTAGGTATGTGCTTCGGTCAATTCGATGAAGAAGATGCCACTAAGCGCAACGAGCTGTATAATAATCCTACATATCTGGCGCAGCTTGTAAAAGCAGGCGCGGCAGTTGTACGTGAACTGGCACCTAAAGCAAAGATAATTCTTCATACCGATAACGGCGGAAAGGTGCTCACAGGCAGACCTAATTTTGTAAGTATGCTGTCTAAGCTGAGCAGCGATGATTATGATGTTATCGGTGTTTCATATTATCCGTATTACAACAGCGATGTTTCAATAGATAATCTTGTAACGGAATTTAACAGCATGATCGCAACATACAATAAGGATGTCATCGTAATGGAAACAGGCTACAACTGGTCTGAGAAGCGCGGCGACGGTGAAGAGGGACAGCTTTGGGATAACGGATACTATCAGAGTACCTACGGTGAATCCATAGAAGGGCAGAGGGCGTATCTGACAGAGCTGTATGCAAAGCTCAAAAATGTAAGCGGCGGAAGATGTCTGGGCGTGCTTTACTGGGATCCGATAATGCTCTATGATCAAAAGCAATATGTAATAGGCTGGGCAATGCACAGTGATAGCTATGGTGACTGGACAGATGCTAATGTCGTTTCAAATTCAAATCTGTTCAGCTTTGACAGCAAGGCGCTGTCCTCGCAGAAGGCAATGCTTTACAACACAAATGCCGATGCAAAGGTGCTTGTAAGCGGAACGATCAGCACGACCACGACCGGTAACAGGGGTCAGACTACTACTGCTCCTGTCACAAATACCGAAGTAACTCTTACGGTAAACGGTACGAACTATGACACTACCACGGACGCGTACGGACAGTATATTGTAGCAATCGATTATCCCGCGACCGAAAAGATAAGCGTATCCGCGTCAGGCTACAGCGGCAGCTATTACGAGGCCGCTCCGGCGGAGGGAGTTCTTCTCTCAGGAATTGACTTCCCGTCAAGCGCGACCGTGACAGCGCCTGCTTATAACAATGATATGACGGTTAAAAAGACCTATACGACAGAGCAGGGTTATATAGGAAATGCGACCTCGCTGACCTTCAGTATCACACCGAATAACGGAGTAAGCGGAATGTTTGTTACGGATGATGCCGGACATAAGGTTGAATATGATTTCAGTGACGACGGGG
>JBJEFT010000451.1:0-4023 GCA_051874315.1 Candidatus Ornithomonoglobus sp. | reverse complement strand
GTCGAATTACTATGCCATTGTATCATATTCTGTCATATATTTCAAGCCCTTTTTGAATTTTTTTTAAATTTTTTCTGAATTTTTTATTAAATTTTATATTTAAAAAGTGACAGTGCCGTTACGCACTGCCACTTCTGTAATTTCTACAATTATTTTCTGAAATATTCTATTGTTTCCCTTGCCACAACACCACTCAGCGCAATGAGCGCGATTATGTTCGGCAGAGCCATAAGACCGTTAAATATATCGGCAATCGTCCATACAGCGGCAACTGTCATGTACGGACCGATGAATACAGCTGCGATATAGAGCCATCTGTATACCTTAACGGCAGTCCTGTTTCTGTTTGAAAGATATTCAAGGCATCTTTCACCGTAATAGTCCCATCCGAGTATTGTCGTGAAGGCAAAGAAAACAAGACACGCGGTCAGTATAAAGGATGATACAACCGTTGGGAACGGCAAGCCGGAAGCAAACGCGTCCATTGTTATCTGCACACCCTCAAGTCCCTTTTCCGGCACCCATGAGCCTGCAATAACTATTGAAAGTCCTGTCATCGTACAAACTATAATGGTATCTATAAAGGTTCCCGTCATTGACACAAGCCCCTGACGCACGGTATCGTTTGTCTTTGCGGCGGCTGCGGCAATAGGCGCCGAACCGAGACCCGCCTCATTTGAGAAAATACCTCTCGCTATACCCTTCTGCATAGCAATAAGCATAGCGCCCAGCGCGCCGCCCGCAGCCGCGCGGAGTCCGAATGCGCTCTGCACTATTTCCGCAACAGCGCCCGGTATCTTATTTATATTACAGCCCAGAAGTATGACCGCTGCCAGAACATAAAATATAGCCATAAACGGCACAACAACCTGTGAAACTCCGGCAATTCTTTTAAGACCGCCGATTATAACAAGCGCCGTACATACGGAAATTATAAGTCCGGCTATAACAACAGTCCATGAAATGTCACGTCCGAATATATTAAGACACCATGCCGATTCCGGATCAAAGAAATTATTTACCGCCGAGGTTATACCGTTTACCTGAGAGAATGTGCCTATACCGAACAGACCTACACAGCATCCGAAAAACGCGAATATCTTTGCAAGCCATTTCCATTTATGACCCATTCCGTTTTCTATGTAATAGAACGGTCCGCCCAGAACATGGTTATCCTTGTCTATCGTTCTGTACTTTATAGCGAGAAAGCCCTCCGCATACTTTGTAGCCATACCGAAGAATGCCGCGACGATCATCCAGAACAATGCTCCAGGACCTCCCGCCGCTATGGCTGTCGCCACGCCGACAATGTTTCCTGTTCCGATCGTGGCGGATAAAGCCGTACACAGCGCACCGAAGCTTGACACCTCGCCTTCGCCGCCCTCCTCATTCTTTACCATAAACTTCAGCGCCTTGCCGAGGTTTCTTATATTCAGACCTCTCAGACGCAGCGTAAGAAATATTCCTGTTGCAAGTATCAGCACGATAAGAGGTATTCCCCACACAAAACTATCGATTCTGTCAAGAACCGCTCCGACTGTTTCAAACATAAAACAAAACTTCCTTTCTGTTTGCAACTCCGCCGGAGGTTCTTGATAAATTTGTTGCGAAACACAAAAAAGCCGAATAAAATCGACTTTCCCCTTCATAAACAAATCCTTATTAATCAGCAAAAACAAGATATTCGCCATCTTGTTTTCAACATCCGTCCTTTTGCCTGAGAGATTGGAATACACTGTTTCCGTACACCTTCGGCGTCCGACTTTATCGAAGCTCTCCGGAGAAATCATTTGATTTTTATTAATAACGGCTAACATTTTAACATAATGTTAACACTTTTTCAATACATAATTTAAAAGATTGTGAATATCATACAAGCATCGGTTTATCAGAACACTTTTTTTACCTCTTTTACATAAAAATTTGACAAATCAGAAATAATGTGATATTATATCTGCGGCAAAATTCAGAATCAGGGCGATATGTATAACGAAATAACGAATAGCATATGGGATTACACACATATAAAAAATATACATATGATAATCAGGTACGGAAAACGCGGCGGATAAAACGATATCCGCCGCGCCTATTATATGTTTTGTATCTCTTTGTACCAATTCATATTAACATGACGTTCTTTAAGACCGAATTAATTGAACTGATAACTGCCCTGCTCTTTTCTGATTTCAGTCTGTTTTCTAAACAGTCTGTTACTTTCTGTTTATAAACATTATCTAATGATGATATGTATAAATCATTTAAGGAATTAATTGCTGTACATCGTATATGATAGTCTTTATGACTGATATAGTTTGTCAAAATATCAATATACTTTGACTCATGCTTCCAAAGATAGAGTACCATACAATAGCCTATTCTGCCCCTTATTGATTTCTCTGTTTCATAACGCTTATACATATCTATAAATATATTATTATCACATATTTTACTATCTACTATGATCCAATATATAGCCATAAAGATATACAGTTTCACAAGGCTTTTTTTCTCGGCGTTTAATTTTTGTGCCAGTAAAGGCAACACATCATAGTTTTTTGACTGCTCTAACAATTCGTATGCCTCACACTGCACCAGTTCATCTTCATCATCAGCCATACTTATTGCCAGCTGCTGTATCTCCTGTATAGCGGCAAATCTCGATAGGGCTGATATAATATCACATTTGTCAATAGTGTCACAGCCTTTTGTCGTCTGCATTATGTACGAAATATCAATATCTTCTGCGTTTTCTGCCTTTCCAATCAATTCTATAGTACTTTGAATATCATTCACTTCTTATCACCTCCGCACTCATTTGCCGATATGCTCATAATGTCTGATTATTCATATATTTATAAAGCATTTTTGAATAATTATCCCCAAATGTTATTTGAGTAATATCATTATACATTATTTCATCATATTTATCATCCCACATTCCGTCTGCGCCAAAGCAATGAAATATTACCCTATCATTTTCTGCACTGTTTATTTTCCCAAGGAAGAAATTGCATTTCTGCTGTTCTTTCTCACACTGAATAGATATAAATCCATTATACCCCTGCAAGTTCTCTAGTATCTGCCTGTAATTCTGTAACCCCTTGAGAAATTCAGGACATGGAATATCCCGTAACCCCTCCGATATACATATCTTCTCACGAAACGCGTCACTTTCGTGAGAGTACGCGTCAGTAATATATTCTGTGTTTAAAATACAATAACCTTCATCATGGAAATCATAAATTACAGTCATTAAAAGAAATTTTTGAGACAGCATTAAAGGGAATCCATGTATTGTTTCCTCAGATGCTATATCATTTCTTTCAATATCTATCAGCATTTTTTCATCAATATGATACTGAATTATTTCCCTGCTTTCATCTGACAGCATAAATCCACCTTCTTTCTTTTATTTTTATATATTGCAATGACAAAAGATGCCCACTCTCCATGCTTGCACAAATCCCATCAAGCATTTCAGACAACATTCGCCGTATCTTTTATAGATTTCGTATTGCTTTTCAGGCTCTGTAATAATCGTTTCTATAATGATATTATTAAAACAGATCACTGTGACTGCCTGTCCTATATAATGTTAAAAGTAACACACTTTCCGTTATTTTATAGACCAACAGCCAATCAGGCTCTACATGACATTCTCTGTAGCCGTTATAATCACCTTTCAGCGGATGGTCATAACACGATGCAGGCAATGCTTCTCCATTTGCTAAAATAGCAATTACATTTTGTAATTTCTCTATATCACAATTCCTCTTTAATGCAAGCTTAAAATCTTTCTTAAACTGTGATGTTCTTTGTATTTCGTACTTCATCAGTTCATCAAATCCTCAAACAAAGCTTCAACGCTTGAATAACGAGTCGCTGTCGGATCATTTATCATTTTATCTCCTTCTTCAAATGCCGCCAAGGTCTCAGCATTAGGTATATCTAAGCTCACATCAAACGGCATTCCGTTATGAAGAAGCGATTGTCTGAAAAAGACATTGACTGCTGTTGTTA
>JBJEFT010000450.1:0-4043 GCA_051874315.1 Candidatus Ornithomonoglobus sp. | reverse complement strand
AAATATAAAATTAAGAGAAAGCGCGGCGGATGGACTGCTTCGCATAGAGAGGAAAAGTCATGATTACTTACAGAAAGCTCAGAGGCAAACGCATTTTAGTGGGTTTAACATACACATCAGCTTCCGGGACCTCATACAAAACAGAGCAGTTTTGCGGTGTGATTGAGGAGGCTGATAAAAACGGAATTATAATCAGAAAGCCGGACGGAGGTCTTTTTGAGCTGCCGCCGGATTTAAGGGCTGTAAAGCGTGCGCAGCCGGGAGAATATATGCTTAAAACAACAAAAGAGGTTGTTATTAACCCGGACTTCCTGACAACGTGGACAATAACCTTAAATTAATAAGTAGGAATACAGATAAAATTCTGCGGCAGCCATGTTTTTAAGATAAATTTGCCCAAAATTAAAAAAAACACTTGACAAATCGGCATTTGATGAATATAATAAGAGAGGTGTCTAATTGTTATTGCTCAATTTTGCCCGTATAGGCTGAGTTTGAGCGTATTTATTTGGATTTTGGAAAACAGAGGCGGCTATGATCAGGGCCGCGATTATTACAGGAGGTGCTAAAAACTATGAAAATGACATTTCAGCCGAAAAAGCGTCAGAGAGTAAAGGTTCATGGCTTCAGAGCAAGAATGGCTACTAAGTCAGGCAGAAAGGTTCTTGCGGCAAGACGCGCAAAGGGCAGAAAGATTCTCACAACTTCAGAGAAGTAATTTAAAGAGAGCTTAAAGCTTAAGAATCGACTTTTTATAAATTAAGAGCTGTCTCGCGGATGAGGCATTCAATGCCTGTGTAGGGGACAGGCTCTTTTTTTAAAGCGGCTGCTGATATACGGCGCCGCAGCCAAATATGCTATAAGGAGACTTTGGTTTGAAAAAGACTCACAGCATTAAATTAAACAGGGATTTCAGACGCTTATATGCAAGAGGTAAATGCATGGCGGGCGGATTTATTGTGGTATATATCAGTCCGAACCGCCGCGGACATAACAGAGTCGGATTTACCGTAGGCAAATCGGTAGGCAAGGCGGTTGTCAGAAACCGCATAAAGCGGCTTATGCGCGAAAGCTACAGATTGATTGAGGACAGACTCCGGGGCAGCTCGGATATGATTATCGTTGCGAGAAACAGAGCTGCGGGAAAAACATATGCACAGATATCGCGTGACATGGAATTCGTTTTCCGTTCGTTGGGAATACTTCCGGATGGGAAAAAGCAAGAGACAGAGAATTAAAATGAAGCAGGTATTGATTTTTTTAATCAGATTTTACAGACACCACATTTCACCGATAAAGGGAATCGGGGGATGCTGTCGGTTTACGCCGACATGCTCACAGTATGCCCTTGAAGCGGTAGAAAAATATGGTGCGTTAAAGGGCGGGTATCTCGCTATACGAAGAATACTGCGATGCAGACCGTTCGGCGGCTGCGGATACGACCCCGTTCCGTAAGGAAAGGCACCGGAAAGGACACACTATATGTGGCATTATATCGTTTTGGCGATGGGCTGGATCATAAAGACAATTTATGAGCTGACCCACAATTATGGTGTTGCGATCATACTTTTTACAATTATAATTAAGTGTATATTGATTCCGCTTAATGTACATTCGCAAAAGGCCATGAGAAAACAGCAGAAGGTACAGCCGATTCTGGCTGAGCTTCAGAAAAAGTATGCCAATGACCAGACCAGACTCCAGCAGGAGACGATGAAGGTTTATAAGGAGAACAACATCAGCATGTCAGGCGGCTGTCTGCCGCTGCTCATTCAGATGCCGATCCTTGTCGCGCTGTATCAGGCGATCAGACGTCCTCTTACCTACATGTTTAATGTACCGTATAAGGATGTGCCGGAGGAGATTATAAATCAGGTCAACACTCTTAAGGAGGCAATGCTTGATAAGTTCCCGGACGTAGTGGGCAATCTCAAGGATATGGACGCGGCAATGCTCCTTAACCAGTCGCAGATCCAGCTCTCAGACTGGGCGCAGCGTATTTACGGAGAGGCACATGAATGGTTCATAAACTTCAAGTTCTTTGGAATGAACCTGTCAAATGTGCCGTGGACAGCATTCAGCTATCTCACAGATATAAAGAACCATCTTGATGTGGTATTGCTTCTTGTAATACCGGTACTTGCCGTAATAGCATCGATAGGTCAGAATAAAATTTCAATGCACATGTCAGGTCAGGATAAGCAGACAGGAAATGAGCAGGCGCAGTCCATGAACAAGATGATGGTATGGATGATGCCTGCAATGACAGCGTATTTCACATTGATATTACCGGCAGGTCTTGGTCTTTACTGGATAATCAGCAGTGTTGTACAGATTGTTCAGCAGATTATTTTGTATTACTATTTTGAAAGGAAAGGGGAGGACGTAGTTGTCACAGTTCCCGAAGACAAACACCAGCAGCATAGAAAAAAGAGCAAAAAGCGTAGATGACGCTGTAGCAGAAGCTCTTGCAGAGCTGGGAATAAAGAAGGACGACGCTGTAATTGAAATAGTACAGGAGCCGTCGAAGGGCTTTCTTGGACTCGGAGCAAAGGAAGCGATCGTTAAGGTTTCGGCAAAAGGCAAGGCAGAGCCGGAAAAGGCTGCGCCTGCGCCAAAAGCAGAGCCGGAGCGTATTGAGGTCAAGCCGGCGCCGGCAGCTCCGGCAGAGCCTGAGGTTAAGGCAGAAGCGGAGACCGTTAAAGCGGTAAACAGAGTTTATTCATCAGAATCACCGGTTGAGAATGCAAAGAGCTTTATCACAAACATTCTTACAGCAATGGGACTTGATGTAAAGGTAGACGCGGTTCTCGAGGATGATATTGTAAAGATAAATCTTGAGGGCGAGAACATGGGTATTGTAATAGGCAAGCGCGGCGATACGCTCGACAGCCTTCAGTATCTTACATCACTCGTGGTAAATCAGAGCTCGGAGGATTATATAAAGGTATCCATCGACACTGAGAATTATCGCGCAAAGCGCGCTGAAACGCTTATCGCATTGTCAAACAAGCTTGCGGAAAGAGTTGCAAAAACAAGGAGAAAGTATCCGCTTGAGGAAATGAATCCTTATGAGAGACGTATAATTCATGCAAATCTCCAGGATAATGAAGAGGTAACAACCTATTCGGTAGGTCAGGAGCCGCACAGAAAGGTAGTTATCGCTCCGAAGAATCCGAAGCCGTATAACAAGCGCAGCGGCGGATATAACAAAAACCGCGGCGGAAAGCGTCAGGGCAGCGGCAGAGGCGGTTACAGCCGTCCGAGCTATGCTAAGCCGGAGAAAAAGAGCGGTGAGGCATCAGCCGCAAGCTCAGCAACGTACAAGGCTGATTTCAAGCCGACACCGCATAAGCCGGAATATAAGGACTTTGCGGAATACCTTGCGGCGCAGTCAAAAAATTAAATCATATTTATATGATAATTGCAACGGAAGAATCCGGGCTAAGGCTCGGTTCTTCCGTTTTTAATTGCCGCCCCCTTTTAAAATTTAAAAATCAAAATTTTGCTAAGAATATAAAAAGCGATACAGGACAAAATACTACTGTAGCCGATTTAATTCGATACGGTTCGACAAGAAACAACAGCAAAGACGCGAATGATACCCGCCGATGGCGGCGGGGGAAGAACCGTATATTAAGCCGGCACAGAATTTAGATAGATGCGGCAGTGCTTATCATACGGCAGTCTTATAACAGACTACCGTGTAATACGGAATTGCCGCAAGAGGACTACGATTTTAAAAGGAGGTAACGAAAATGACAGTACCTGAAGCAAAGCAGGCAATGGAGCAGTTCAAGATGGAAGCGGCAAGTGAGGTAGGAGTAGCGCTCAAGCAGGGCTATAACGGTGATCTCACAGCAAAGCAGGCAGGTTCGATCGGCGGTCAGATGGTTAAGAAGATGGTCGAAGATTACGAGAACCGCATTAAGGCGTAAGAGCTGAACAAAAATGCTCTTCAGCTATAGGAAGCTGAGCTTCCTGTAATATAACAGGCTGTACGGATGTTCCCGTACAGCCTGTTTTTTATATAAAATATTCAG
>JBJEFT010000449.1:1733-4045 GCA_051874315.1 Candidatus Ornithomonoglobus sp. | reverse complement strand
ACTAAATTCTCTATGGAAACATTTTACACGAGAATTTACTTTGGCAATTAAGAAACTGATGAAAAAATTGTAAATTAATATTTTGTCTATTGACATATTTCTTTGAAATGTGTATAATAGTATTAGAAAGAAAGCGGTGCATCTCCACCACTAAGTGAGACCTGAAAAAGCGGTGCATCTCCACCGTTAAGTGAGACCTAAAAAAGCGGTGCATCTCCACCGTTAAGAGAGACCTAAAAATGTGGGGCGATTTTATCGCCCCTGTTTATTTAAAAACGGAGTCCAAATGAATTTATATCACATAAAAGATACGTATATAGATTTTTTAAGAATCTATGACACAAGAGTTGCTTATAATAAAAATGAAAGACGACCATATATAGGGATTGTGTTTACTATAGAGGACATAAAGTATTATGCGCCATTATCCTCGCCAAAACCAAAACATTTACAAATGAAGAATGGAATTGATTTTCATAAAATTAAGTCAGGGACTTATGGTATCATTAATTTTAATAATATGATACCGGTGCCGGATAATGCTTTGATTGCAATACATATTAACAAAGAACCGGATTTAAAATACAGACGTTTACTGCAGAATCAGTATCGTTATTTAAAATCTGAATTTAATTCTGTGCAAAAAGAAGCGGCTAAATTGAGAAAAATATCAGATAGAGCTGCGGATGATTTATCAAATTATGAAAAATCTGTTTTATTAAGGTGTTGTGATTTCAGATTGCTTGAAAGTGTATATACACAATATACTGAAAAATAAAAAATCACCTGCCGCAATATGAGGCAGGTGAGATTTTTATGTTAATCATCAAATCCGTTCGGGTGAGTTGACTGCCATCTCCAGGAGTCCTCACACATTTCTGCAATGCCGCGTGTCGCAACCCAGTCAAGCTCGTTCTTGGCCTTTGTCGCGTCAGCGTAGCATTCAGCAATATCGCCCGGTCTGCGCGGGTCGATCTGGTACGGAAGCTCCTTGCCGCATGCCTTTGAGAACGCGTCTATGATCTGGAGAACGCTGTAGCCGTTTCCGGTGCCGAGGTTGTAGATATGTACGCCCTCCTTGCCTGAGCAGTGCTCAATAGCCTTGAGGTGACCAAGAGCAAGGTCTACGACATGAATGTAATCACGAACACCTGTGCCGTCCGGAGTCGGGTAATCGTTGCCGAACACATGAACCTTTTCAAGCTTGCCTACCGCAACCTGAGCAACATACGGGAGCAGGTTGTTCGGAATACCCTTCGGGTCCTCGCCAAGCTCGCCGCTCTTGTGCGCGCCTATCGGGTTGAAGTAACGGAGAAGAGTAACGGAAAGCTTCGGATTAGCCTTTGAAACATCTGTCATGATCTGCTCGATCATAAGCTTTGTTGAACCGTACGGGTTTGTTGTCGAGAGCGGGAAGTCCTCTGTGATAGGAACGGTTTTCGGCATACCGTAAACTGTAGCTGATGAGGAGAATACGATGTTATTTACATCATACTTTTCCATAAGCTCCATAAGTATTAATGTGCCTGTGATATTGTTATGATAGTAGCGGAGCGGGATACGGGTTGATTCGCCTACCGCTTTAAGACCTGCAAAATGGATAACCGCGTCAATTTTGTTGTCTGCAAACACCTCTTCCAGCTTATCACGGTCAAGAAGATCATACTGATAGAACGGGAAGTCCTTGCCTGTAAGCCTCTTGACAGCCTCGACTGCCTTAATGTTTGAGTTATCAAGGTTGTCTACGACAACGATGTCATAGCCTGCGTTGAGAAGCTCAACACAGGTGTGGCTGCCTATGTATCCGGCGCCGCCTGTAACGAGAATATTCATTATATTGCCCTCCTGAATTAAAATATTTATATTTATATTATATATCAATAAAGCGGAAATTGCAAGAGTGAGTTAAGATAATTTTGCTATAGCATATCCGTCTTGATACCCAAACTGTAATATACAGAATTGTGCAGATTAACCAAAAAGGGCGTTAAGTATTGACAAAAATCACATGGTATGATATTATACAAAATCATAGGCAGAAAATATAGTTTAATCAGGCAAATCCGCTGAAAAACGGAGACGCAAAGCAAGATGGCTAAGTGATTTTTATCATATGCTCGATCGGCTGCATCCCTTTATTGGGCTGTAGCTTTTTTGTATTATGATAAATCATTTATCAAATAAAATTAATATTTCAGCCGTGATGACTGTGTATATGAATAAAGGAGTGACCTGAAAATGAAAAAAGGAGCTTTTATCAGAAGTCTGACGGCACTGATACTTGTGCCGGCTGTGATGAGTGTGGACTATGC
>JBJEFT010000449.1:0-1633 GCA_051874315.1 Candidatus Ornithomonoglobus sp. | reverse complement strand
TCAGAAGTCTGACGGCACTGATACTTGTGCCGGCTGTGATGAGTGTGGACTATGCCGCCTTTGCGGAAAATGCTTCTGCCGGCGCTGAAGTTAAGATCGTGAGCTTTCTGCGGGGCGAGGAAGAGGAGCTCAGGGCGAGCGAGCTTCTTGAGGCAAGAGTGGAAGGCTATGACGGAAATCCGAGAGACCTGACCTATACATGGACGGATAACCTCGGCACATTTTTATATGTTTATAATTCACATAATATGTACGGCATAGGAGAAACGGACAGCGAGATAAGACTGGGCACAAATTCGTCCTATCCTGCTGAGGTATATGATATAACAGGCGGAGGAAAGGGCTTTGCTTGGGCGGCTGTGAGCGGAGCAAACGTAAGCTCGTCAAAGCTTGGAAACAAGCTGGAGGGTCCGCGCATTTCAGTGACTGTTACAGATGATGATGGAAATGTGATCGGTACTGCTTCCTATGATGAGGCATTTAGCGGAAACAGACTATCCTCAGATCTTGCTGCGGGTGTATACGGAATTTTTGAAGGAGACACAATCAATCTGAAATATCTTCTCGGTAAGGGCGGTATTGTCCATGCTGACTGTGAGGAAACAACCGTGAAAAGCGCGGCGGTTACAGAAGGCGGGGACTGTTTAAGTATAGATTCAGATTCCTTTGATGTAACAGGAGTAACAACCGGTGTTGCTCAGGTGTCCTTCAGTATTGAGAAAGCAAATTGTCAGTTCCACCGTTACGGGACCACCTACGGAACAGGCGGAATAGGCTCCGGTTCGATAGGCGGCAGCGGAAATATTATGATTCCGACAGCAAAAGCGGTTGTTCCGGTGTGTGTTTTTAAAAGACCCGTGATAAGTACAACGGCTACAACACTCACAATAAGCAGTGACAGCGTTGATAATAACTGTGAGTACCTCATAAACGGAATAAAGGGTGAAACAGCAGATGACGGCAGCGTTGTTTTTACAGGACTTACACGCAACACGCGTTATGAGATAGAGGTAAGGAGAGCGTATATTGCAGACGGAACAACAAAATATGCATATGCTTATGTATATGATGATACAAAACCGCTTTACCGCGGAACCATTGAAACACACCTTAACGGTATTGATACCGATATTGAGAATATTCCCGGATTGGGTACGGAGCTGTATCTCAAAAGTGATACGTCGGATTATATAAGGTGTGTAAAGGGAACGCCCTCAGAAACCGGAGTATACCATGCCGCGCTTGAGGAAGGAACATATTATATTTATGTAAAAAACGGCGATGAATATATAAAGACAAGCGAGCAGCAGCTCATTATAAACGGTGAAAACCGTACAAGGGAGCTGCACTATTTCAGTGTGTCTTATGACACGCACGGAGGAACAGCCGTAGGCGGTACAGAAATTTATTTTGACGGTCAGACGGTAACAGTTCCCGAGGAGGCTCCCGAAAAAGAGGGTTATATCTTTAAAGGCTGGAAGGAGGCTGACAGCGATACCCTTTATCAGCCGGGAGAACTGCTCACAGGTGATATAGGCGAAGAACATGCGCTTACCGCGCAGTGGGTAAAGAGTAAGAATATAAAGGTCAATGTTGAAATTCAGCACTACAGTGATAAGACTGAGACAATACG
>JBJEFT010000448.1:0-4047 GCA_051874315.1 Candidatus Ornithomonoglobus sp. | reverse complement strand
ATCCATATGACCGTAACTATAACCGAAAGCCACATCGGCAGTATTATATACGGGTTTGTGCTGAATACATTCGGATTTGAGAACACCGATATTCTTATATCACCGTAGAATACGACCACAAGCGCCGCGACTACCTGTACAACAAATTTCAGCTTAGGTCCCAGTTCCTTACAGTCGTCTATAATTCCCAGCAACGCCAGTATCAGCGCGCCTATCAGAATTGAAATTGTGCCCTTTGACCAGTCGTCATTAAAGCACAGCACCGCCACCATAAATCCGAATATAATCGCCAGACCGCCGATTCTCGGTGTCGGTCTTTTGTGTACTCTCCTCTTATCCTTGGGGACATCCACAGCGCCTATTTTGTACGCCAGTCTGCGTACTACGGGCGTCGTTGCGAATGTGAATATAAAGGATATTATAAAAGCAAATATCATACTTGCGTAACTCATGCAATCTCCCTTTCCTTTTGTATATTTGGGGTCTAATTATTCAACTACAAAGCCGACCTTTTTATAAACCTTCTTCAATGTCCTGTCTGCGATTCTGTGCGCCTGCTCCGCGCCGTTTCTGTATATGTTCTGTAAATACGCCTTATCCTTGATTATTCTGTCATACTCCTCCCGGATAGGACGGATGCCCTCAACAACAGCCTCAGCAACCGCGCCCTTGAACGCGCCGTAGCCCTGACCCTCAAAGTCCTTCGCCACCTGCTCCGGCGTGCTGTCGGTCATTACTGCCATAATGCTCAGAAGGTTATTAACACCCGCCTTCGCGTCATCCTCAGGACGGTACTCGATTATTCCCTCACTGTCGGTAACAGCGCTCTTTATCTTCTTCGCGATTACATTAAAATCGTCCATCATTGAAATGAAGCCCTTAGGGTTCGGGTCCGACTTTGACATCTTCTTTGTCGGCTCCTGAAGGCTCATTATCTTCGCGCCCGACTTAACAAGCAGTCCCTCCGGAATTGTAAACACGTTTCCGTAAAGCGCGTTAAAGCGGTTTGCAATATCGCGGCAGATCTCAATATGCTGCATCTGGTCCTTGCCGACCGGAACGCAGTCCGCCTGATAAAGCAGGATATCCGCAGCCATAAGCACCGGATATGTGAAAAGTCCGGCATTTATGTTGTCCGCATGACGCGCGCTCTTATCCTTGAACTGCGTCATTCTCTGAAGCTCGCCCATATAGGTGTAGCAGTTGAGCACCCATGCCAGCTCAGCATGAGCGCTGTTATGTGACTGGATGAAAAGAATACACTTTTCCGGATCAATTCCGCACGCGATGTAAAGCGCCAGAAGCTCCAGTGTTCTCTTTCTCAGCTCCGCAGGGGTCTGACGTACAGTGATTGAATGCATATCCATCATTGCAAACGCGCAGTCATACTCATCCTGTAAGCTGACCCAGTTTCTTATTGCGCCGATGTAGTTACCGAGAGTGATTGTGCCCGACGGCTGTACACCGGAAAATATTCTTTTTTTACGCTCCCGCGTCTGAATTTCTTTGTTTTCAGCTTCCATGATAAAATTTCCTTTATTATAAGATTTCTGTCAATACCGCGCCGAGACGTCTTACGCCTTCCTCTATCTTTTCCGGCGATACGGACGAATAATTCAGTCTGAACTGATTTGACGGCAGGCTCTGGTCTATTGCGAAGTTTGAACCCGGAACGATTGCGACCTTCTTTTCAAGACACGCGTCAACAACCCTTGAAATATCTCCCTCAAGGCCGGGGCAGGTGCACCAGAGGAATATACCACCCTCCGGCACAGTCCATTCAACCTTGCCCTTAGGGAAGGTTTCCTCCATAGTGTCAAGCATAACCTTACACTTCTTACCGTAAAGCTGTCTGTTCTTTTCAATATACTTATCTATATTGTACTTCTTCATAAACTCAACACACATAAGCTGTGTAAGCATAGGTGTGTGAACATCATTTACCTGCTTTAACATCTCAACCTTTTCAAGGAGCTGCGCGGGTCCTATTATGTAGCCCAGTCGCATACCCGGTGAGAGTATCTTTGAGAATGAGCCGCAGTATATTACTCTGCCCTCTGTGTCAAGTGACTTGAGTGTCGCCACGTCCTCACCTGAGAAGCGGAGATCGCCATACGGGTTATCCTCTATAATAAGGACATTGTACTTCGATGCAAGCTCTAAAAGTCTCTTTCTCTTTTCAAGCGGCATTGTTGTGCCTGTCGGGTTCTGGAAGGTCGGGATAGTATAAAGAAGCTTAGCATCCCGGTTTGCCTCAAGCGCCTCCTCCAGCTTATCCATATTCATTCCGTCATTGTCAACATCAACGCCGACAAGCTGACATTCGTATGACCGAAATGCGTTAAGACTTCCGATAAAGCTCGGATTCTCAACAATAATCTTGTCGCCCTTATTGATAATCGCCTTCGCGGTAAGGTCAATTCCCTGATTTGCTCCGGTGGTAATGAGGATCGCGTCACCCTCGTCATACGCGCCCGCCTTAACTGCGCGCGCCTTTGCGCACTCCTTCATCTTCGGATAGCCGTCCGTTGTACCGTACTGGAGCGCAAGCGTGGGCTGTGTCATAAGGATTTTGCCCGCAATCTTTGAAAGCTCATCACCCGGGAACAGCTCCGCCGCCGGATTTCCTCCCGCAAGCGAAATAATCTCCGGGTCCGCCATTCTCTTGAACATCTCACGGATAGCGGAGCCCTTCATCGGTATTACTCTGTCAGCAAAAAATTCACTGTAATCTATCATTTTAAAATTCACTCTCCATTAATTCTTCAATTCTTCTTATTCAGCTTTGCCCATGAATCCTTCAGTCCCACCGTTCTGTTGAACACAAGCTTATCCGCTGTTGAATCCCTATCCATGCAGAAGTAGCCCTGACGCATGAACTGGAATTTGTCGCCCGGCTTTGCATCTCTGAGACCGCTCTCAAGCTTTGCACTAGGCTTTACAACCATGTTGTCGGGATTGAGGTTGTCAAGGAAGCTTTCAACTCCCGTTTCGTCTGACGGATTTTCAACATTAAAGAGTCTGTCATACAGTCTGATTTCACCGTCAAGCGCGTGCGCGGCGCTTACAAAATGTATCGTTCCCTTAACCTTGCGCTTATCCGCGGTGTCGCCGCCCCTTGAATCGGGAGCATAGTCACAGTGAATTACCGTGATATTGCCGTTCTCGTCCTTTTCGCAGCCTGTCGCTGTTACATAATATGCGCCCTTTAAGCGGATTTCTCTGCCCGGCACCATTCTCTTATACTTGTTCGGCGCTTCCTCTCTGAAATCCTCGCGCTCGATCCAGAGGTACTTTGAAAACTCAACCTTGCGCGTACCCATTGACGGGTCCTCGGGGTTTACCTCAACATCAAAGGTTTCCACAAGGTCCTCCGGGTAATTATCAACAACAAGCTTAACAGGGTCAAGCACAGCCATTGCGCGGGGAGCGCGCTTGTTGAGGTCCTCTCTTATACACGCTTCAAGCATAGCGAAATCTATAACGCTGTTCGCCTTTGCAACGCCTATTCTTTCGCAGAAATCTCTGATCGCCTCCGGCGTATAGCCTCTTCTTCTCATGCCGCACAGGGTTGACATTCTTGGGTCGTCCCAGCCGGTAACGATTCCGTCCTTAACAAGTCTGAGACTTCTTCTCTTGCTTGTTATCGTATAGTTGAGGTTCATTCTTGCGAACTCGATCTGACGTGAGGGACTTTCAAAGCCTACCTCGCGCAGAACCCAGTCATAAAGCGGACGGTGGTCCTCAAATTCAAGCGAGCACAGCGAATGAGTAACGCCCTCAACAGTATCCGAAATAGGATGCGCAAAATCGTACATCGGGTATACGCACCACTTGTCGCCCGTTCTGTGATGATGGGCGCGTAGTATTCTGTATATAACCGGGTCTCTCATGTTGAGATTCGGTGATGCCATATCGATCTTTGCGCGCAGAACCTTTGAGCCGTCCGGGAACTCTCCGTTTGTCATACGCGTGAACAAATCAAGGTTTTATATTATGCCCGTCATCAATGCCTCTCAGATTAAGAGAATGATAACCATGTGCGGG
>JBJEFT010000447.1:0-4048 GCA_051874315.1 Candidatus Ornithomonoglobus sp. | reverse complement strand
ACTTAAGGTCGCGATAATCGGAGATATTTATCATTCAAGAGTTGTCCGCTCAAACATTTACGGACTTACAAAGCTGGGCGCCGAGGTAACTCTGGGCGGTCCGTCAACTCTGATGCCGATGGGAATTGATAAAATGGGCGTTAAGGTTTATGATAATGTGCATGAGGCTATAGTTGACGCCGACGTAGTTATGGGTCTGAGAATACAGCTTGAGCGTCAGAAGAAGGGACTTTTCCCGAGCATACGCGAATATTTCCGTTTCTTCGGTATAGACGAGCAGAGACTGAAGCTTGCAAAGCCGGACGCGATCGTAATGCATCCGGGCCCGGTAAACCGCGGCGTGGAGCTTTCGACCGCGGTAATTGACGGTGAAAAGAGCGTTATAACAAATCAGGTCACAAGCGGTGTTGCGGTGAGAATGGCGGTTATGTATCTGTTATCAAGAGGAGGCTTCTAAAAGACGGACTTCCATAAGCCGCGCATTACTGCGTTAAAGCCAGCTTGAAATATACGAAGATGTCTGCGCTGCCTTTGCCTTGTCCTGCACGGCTTCTGAAAGCCTGGGGCGGAGAAAGGGCGCATATTAAGGAGGATAATATGAAAATCTTAATCAAAAACGGTCATGTAATTGATCCGGCAAACGGTATTGACGAGGTGACCAACATATTTATAGATAACGGCGTAATCTCCGAGGTAGGCGTGAATCCCGATCTGGAGGGAATTGAGATGGAGATTATTGACGCTGCGGGAAAGATCGTCGCTCCGGGTCTTGTGGATATGCACGTTCATCTCCGCGAGCCGGGACAGGAATACAAGGAGGATATTGAATCGGGCACAAAGGCCGCGGTATTCGGAGGTGTGACCTCGGTTGCGTGTATGCCCAACACCGAGCCGGTATGTGATAACGAAGCGGTCGTTACCTATATAAAGTCACGCGCCGCGGAGGCAGGCTATGCGAACGTGTATCCGATAGGCGCCGTTTCAAAGGGGCAGGAGGGAAAGCTTCTTGCCGAGATAGGCGAAATGGCATTTGCGGGCGCGGTCGCAGTCTCAGACGACGGACACCCGGTAGAAAATTCGGGTCTTATGAGAAGGGCGATCGAATATTCGGAAATGTTTGATGTTGTTGTAATATCGCACTGTGAGGACATGGCTCTCGGCGAGGGCGATATGAATGAGGGCCCCGTTGCATCGGCAATGGGACTCCGCGGAATTTCAAGAGCCGCCGAGGAGGTTATGGCTGCGCGTGACGCGATAGTCGCGGAGGCAATCGGCGGACGCGTGCATATCGCGCACATTTCAACAAAGGGCTCCGTCGAGCTTATCCGTCAGGCTAAAAAGCGCGGGGTAAGGATCACCTGCGAAACATGTCCGCATTACTTTACGCTCACAGAGGAGGCATGCATCGGCTTTAACACAAACGCAAAGATGAATCCGCCGCTCAGAACCGCCGAGGATGTCGCGGCGATAAAGGAGGGTCTTGCGGACGGAACAATTGACTGTATCGTAACGGATCATGCTCCCCATCACCCGGATGAAAAGGAATGCGAGTTCGGACTCGCCAAAAACGGTATTGTAGGTCTTGAGACCTCGCTGGGTCTGGGCATAAAGCACCTCGTAAATGAGGGTGTCCTCACAATGAGCCAGCTTATAGAGAAAATGTCACTCAACCCATCGAGGATTCTGGGAATCTCAAAGGGTACGCTTTCACCGGGACATGCCGCGGATATTGTGATTTTTGACCCGGAAAAGAAATGGACCGTTGATATATCAAAGCTCCATTCAAAGGGCAAGAATTCACCGTATGACGGCTTTGAGCTTTTCGGCAAGCCGGAATATGTACTGGTAGGCGGAGAAATAGTAATTAATCAGGGCGAGCTGATGAAATAAACAGGAGAAAGGAAACAAAATAGCATGTCAGTGGATTTGTTGGTTAAAAAGATAAAGGAAAAGGGGAATCCGTCGGTTGCGGGACTTGACCCGAAGATCGATTATGTGCCGCAGTATATACGCGATAAGGCATACGCTGAGTACGGAAAAAATCTCAAGGGCGCGTGCGAGGCAATCTGGGAGTTCAACAAGGGGCTTATTGACGCTCTCTATGACGTGGTTCCGGCTGTAAAGCCGCAGAGCGCATTCTATGAGATGTATGGTCTCAACGGTGAGGAGGTCCTTCACAGAACAATAAAATACGCGAAGGAGAAGGGACTTTATATAATTCTTGACGTAAAGAGAAACGACATCGGCTCGACTGCGGAGGCGTACTCAAAGGCATATCTTGGAAATGTAGATATAGACGGAGTGACTGAGGAGCCGTGTCCGGTTGACTGCGTAACGGTCAATCCGTATCTCGGAACGGACGGCATAAAGCCGTTTGTAAACGACTGCAAGACCTTTGACAAGGCGATATTCGCGCTTGTAAAGACATCTAACCCGTCATCGGGAGAATTGCAGGATATGATAGCCGGTGAAAAGCATATCTATGAGCATGTCGCGGAGCTTGTAAACAAGTGGAACGCGGATACAATAGGCGAAAGCGGCTACGGCGCAGTGGGCGCAGTGGTAGGCGCGACATATCCGGAGCAGGCGGCGGTGCTGCGCACAATTATGAAGCAGTCATATTTCCTCGTACCGGGCTACGGAGCGCAGGGCGGCGGCGCGCTGGGCGTTAAGCCGTGCTTTAACGAGGACGGTCTCGGCGCGATCGTAAACTCGTCAAGAGGTATTATGTGCGCTTATAAGAAGGGCGACTGGAAGGAAGAACAGTTTGCGGAGGCGGCAAGAGCCGAGGCAATCCGCATGAGGGAAGATATAACAAGCGTTCTGTGATAAAAGGAGATCGTATTATGAAGAAAACTTATAAATGCAGGCTGACTCTTAAAACGGAGCTGTGCCCGGGAATATGGGATTTTGTTGTTGAGGCTCCCGAAATCGCAAAGCTTGCGCAGGTCGGACAGTTTTTGCATATCGCATGCGGCGGCTCAACGCTTTTAAGACGTCCGATAAGCATCTGTGACACGGGTGAAAAATTCGTGCGCTTCTGCTTTCAGGTGAAGGGCGAGGGAACAAAGCTTCTTGCCCGCACAGAGGTCGGCGAGAAAATTGATATAATGGGACCTCTCGGTCACGGCTTTACCGTAACGCCGGGAGAAAGGTCGGTTATAATAGGCGGCGGCATAGGCGTTTTCCCGCTCCTTAAGCTTGCGCGTGAGAAGGACAGCGTTGTATTTCTCGGCTTCCGCAATAAGGACCTTGTCGTTATGGAGGATGACTACCTTGAAGCAAACAAAAATCTGACCATATGCACCGATGACGGTTCATACGGCTATAACGGCTTTGCGGTTGCGGCAATGGGCGAGTATCTGCTCGAAAATAAGGTTGACATGATATACTGCTGCGGCCCCACTCCTATGCTTAAAACAGTAAAGCAGATCGCGGAGTTCAAAAATATTCCGTGTCAGCTTTCGCTTGAGCAGCGTATGGGCTGCGGAATAGGCGCGTGTCTTACATGCGTATGCGAGACAAAGAACGAGGGTATGGCAAAATATAAGCAGGTATGCACCTGCGGTCCCGTATTTGATTCAAAGGAGGTTGTACTCTGATGGCAAATTTAGAAGTAGAATACTGCGGAGTCAAGTTCAGAAATCCGATCGTTACCGCATCGGGAACCTTCGGCTTCGGCTATGAATATGACGAGTATGTTCCGCTTTCGGAATACGGCGGCTTTGCCGCAAAGGGTCTTACAAGACAGCCAAGAGGCGGAAATCCGGCTCCGAGAATTATAGAGACACCGGCGGGCATCCTTAACAGCGTGGGACTGCAGAATCCTGGAGTTGAGGTATTTGCCGAATATATTATGCCGGATCTGGCGGAAAAGTTTGACACAAATGTTATCGCAAATATGTCCGGAAACACGATAGAGGAGTATGCCGAAATGGCGGAAATACTTTCTGAAACGGATGCGGCGATAATTGAAATGAATATATCATGCCCCAATGTAAAGCACGGCGGCATGGCGTTCGGAACAAACGCGGCGGTCGTAGAGGAG
>JBJEFT010000446.1:0-4067 GCA_051874315.1 Candidatus Ornithomonoglobus sp. | reverse complement strand
TACAGGGGTTGTGTCAGTGACGAGAATACCCGACTCACATTCGCGAGGTATAGCGTTGTCCTTTTCTCCGCCGTGTATGTCGGCAATACAGAAGGGAGTAAGCTTTTCAAGCTCTGCGAGGAAGCCGCCGAGAAGCTTGCAGGCATTGGCTCTGCCCTTGTCGATTTCAACACCGCTGTGGCCGCCGGTGAGACCGCCGACCTTGATTTTAACGTATTCGGCTCTTGATATGTCAATATCCGTATCGGGCGCGGCGGGGAGTATGGCGGTGATCGTTCCGCCTCCGGCGCAGCTTACGGTAAAGATCCCCTCGTCCTCTGAATCAATATTGATAAGATATTTACCCTTTACAGAACTCATATCAAGGGCTGTCGCTCCCAGCATTCCTATTTCCTCATCCGTTGTAAAGATACATTCAAGAGCAGGGTGAGTTACATCATCGGCTTCGAGAATCGCCAGCGCCATTGCCACCGCTATTCCGTCATCGCCGCCGAGGGTTGTGCCGTCCGCCCATATGAAGCTGCCGTCATGTCTGAGCTTAAGACCCTCATTTTTAAAATCCATCTCACATCCGCTTTCCTTTGCGCATACCATATCAAGATGCCCCTGGATTATAACGGTTTCATCACTTTTGCAGTCTGCGGATTTCGGCTTTCGTATTATGACGTTGTTGGCTGTGTCGCACGCAGCGTAAAGACCTTGTTCCTCTGCAAATTTCATGCAGTATTGTGAAATCCTGTCCGTATCGCGTGAGCCGTGAGGTATCGAGCATATATCCTCAAAATATTTCATAACTCTTTCGGGCTTAAGACCGTCTAAAACCATTACATTGTCCTCCTTATAATATCAATAACATCGGCTGCCGAGCTTACAACACCTGCGGTAAGCTGCTTTATTTCCTTGGCAGGGTATGCCATATCGGGGATACAGATAACGGGTATTCCGGCGCGTGATGCCGCAATAATTCCGTTTTCGCTGTCCTCAAGCACCAGCGCTCTGCCGGGAGGGGTGCTGCCTGCCGCGATAAGGAATATATCAGGCTCCGGCTTTGACCGCTCTGCCATATCACCGCCTGTGACAGTATCAAAATACAGCCGCAGTCCAGACGCTTCAAGATACTTTTCCACATATTCGGTATGTGTTGACGATGCCACCGCGCAGGGTATTCCGCTGTCATTTAAGAATATGAGCAGCTCCCGTATTCCGGGCTTTACGGGAAGCCCCTCATTGAGCGCTATAGCGTCAACCCGCGCGCGCGTAAGGCGGCTCAGCTCATAATGCGGATAATCCGCGCCGTACTGTTCTGTTTTCTTTTTTAAAAGCGCATCACCGGTCAGACCTAAGGTCTGCACATATTTTTCTTCTGTTATGTCATATCCGTAATTTTTTGCAACGGCTCTTAGCTCCCGCATAAAAACGCGCTCACTGTCAAATATAAGTCCGTCCATATCAAATATGACCTTTTGAGGTGTGTTTATAAGCATATTATCCATTATTTCAAATCCTATTGTCCGTTTTTCTTCATATCAAGCGCTTCAAAGATATATTGCTCCAATGCCTGCCATTCGGTAACAGCGCCGTTTTTTATTTCATAATCTATTTCCGGCACTCTTGTTACCATATGATACAACGCCGCCGTAGAAAATCCGGAGGCGCCGCTGAGGTATTTCCCGGCGATCCACGGTGAGCCGCCTAAGAGCTGCGCCGCGTCATTGCGGTTTGTAACGCCTGCAAGCTTTAAATGAAGCATTTTTTCCACATTGGAATATATAAGGTAGAGAATGCCGAAGGCGCTCTGCTTTTGTGTTTTAAGCTCATTTAAAATCCTGAAAATTTTTTCTGAATTACCATCCATAATGCCGTCCGTGATATCGAAAATCTGAACCTGCATGGATTTTGAGACCACCTTGTCAACATCGGTTTTATATATAATCTCATCGCAGTAATTCAGAAGCTTATTCAATTCGTGCTCAAGATTATTAAGCCCCGGGTCAATTACGGAAACCAGATATTCCGCCACATTGTCGTCAATTTTTTTGCCCGCATGCAGTACCTGCTTAATGACCCACGCTTTTAGATCCGGCACCGACATGTATTCACATTTCACCGCAAAGCCCGCTTTTGAGGCTGCCTTAAAGAGCGCGCTTCTGGCGTCTACATTCTTTTCACAGAATATTACAACCGTGTCATCGGAAAGTCTTTTGAATTTTTCAAGCCAGAATTTTTTCTGCTCCTCGTTCGGGGGTACAATATCACCCTTGCGTGTCATTGCAAATATATTGCTGTCACGAATCTGCAAAACACGCTTATCCGTCATCATCGGCATACCCTCCCATGCAGCGTCATATTCGCTGTAATCTGCGGCGCCTGCAATAAGTATCCGGTTAAACTCTTCAAGTCCGGCATCGGGTACAAGCTCAAGAATCTTTTTTATATAGAATTCCTTAAGATATTCCTCCTCGCCGTAGAATATATACAGGGGCTGAAGCGTCTTTTTTAAGAGCTGCGCCTTAAGCTCGGCTATATCATTTTTCTTTTTTGCAGCTTTAGCCATTGGTTCTCTCCTTATTTAAATATCCTTACATTTTTAATTCCCTTTTTATCAGCGGTTATGCGGATGTCTCCGTTAAGATCGGTACGCAGAACTGTTGTTCCGCTCAGATTATTCAGCGTCTGGTCTGTAGGGTGACCGTAGCTGTTGTCCTCGCCGCAGCTTATAACGGAATATACCGGCGATACAGCGGCGACCCATTCGGGACAGGTCGAGGTTGACGAGCCGTGGTGGCCGACCTTTAGAACATCGGTGTCAACATCGGCGCCAAGCCGCAGAAACTCATGCTCACCGTAGGTTGTCAGATCACCTGTATAAAGCGCGCTGAAATCCCCGTAGCTTATGTTCATCAGAAGTGAAGTATCGTTATCGTCCTGACTGAGCTCTATGACATCGTCGGGAGTATATACATTAATTATAAGTCCTTTGTCAAATTTAATTCTTGTATTTTCGGAAATGTAATGTATTTCCGTTCCGTTCTCGGCGGCGGCCGCTTCAAGCTCAGCGGCCCATTTTTTCATCTCGTCATCGTCGCTTTCCGTAACCTCGGGAGCGAAAACAACCTTGACGTTAAGAGCTTTGACTGCCGCGATAACACCCTGAACATGATCCTGGTGAAAATGAGATATAAACGCGGCGTCAATGGTATCATAGCCCTTTGCTTCAAGATAGGGAACAAAGATACTCTCGCCCGGATCGTAATCGGAATAGGCAGTGCCTCCGCCGCCGTCAACAATAACGGTAGCGCCGAATGCCGTGTGTATGACCGAACCGTCACCCTGCCCGACATTGACAAAGATAAAATCGGTTGTACCTATGCGTGACAGAGCGGTAATGACAACCGACAGTCCCAGCGCGCACGAGCAAAGCAGCGCGTATCCCGCCTTAGTCCTGTAATCCTTCAGATAGTAATATGCCGCAAACAAGAGAGCGGCCGCCGCAAGAATTTCAGTAACAGACGGCGTCGCGATTACAAGCCTTGAAAGGGGCAGAGAAGCGATAAACGGCGGCAGCTTAAGCATAAGCCATATCATAAAATCAAGAAATGCTTTTACAACAGGCGCGGCGCCGAACAGTCTCAGCATAATAAAGGACAGCGGTGCGGATATCAGCGTAATAATAACTATCGGTGCCATTATAAACGGAGTAATGAAGGAGTATATACATATTCCGTTAAAATAATACGCTGTCAGAGGTATATAGAATACCATACATATCAGCATAACCGCGGCCATATGACGGAAGCTTTTGGGAACCCCGCCAAACAGCTTTTTAACAAAGGGCATAAATGCCCATATTATAATTCCGGCGGTAACCGACAGGACAAATCCGGCATTGAATACTATCATCGGCGCTGTCATTGCGCATATAATGACGATCCATGCCATAGTGTCGGGATAATAGGCGCTTCCGTTTTTACGGCGGAAGTATACCGTAAGTCCGCAGGTGATAAGACACCGCAGAAAGCCTATCTGAGCGCAGTTAAGGAGCGCATAGCCGCCTATAAGCAGCATAA
>JBJEFT010000445.1:0-4070 GCA_051874315.1 Candidatus Ornithomonoglobus sp. | reverse complement strand
TGGTCATATAATTATAATATTAAAAATTTTTTTAAAATGTTTCACGTGAAACATTTACATTTGAGAAATTTGTGGTATAATAGTATAGTAAAATACTGAAGGGAGTACATAATTAAGAATGGGGAAAGTGATAGCGATCACAAATCAGAAGGGTGGAGTCGGAAAGACTACAACCTCTGTCAACCTTGCATCCTGTCTCGCATATGAGGGTAAGAAAACTCTTGTTATAGACTGTGACCCGCAGTGCAATACCACAAGCGGCTTAGGCTATGAAAAAGAGGATTATGAGCTTACTGTATATGACTGTCTTATTGACCCGTCAAAAACAAAGGATGCTGTTATAAAAACAAAATATTCCGATCTTTATCTTCTCCCGTCATCATCTGATTTATCCGCGGCTGAAATTGAGCTTGCGTTTGAGGACAAGCGCGAACAGTTTTTAAAACAGGCTCTGAAGCCGGTGCGAAATGATTATGATTTTATAATTATTGACGCGCCCCCGGCGCTCGGAATGATAACCATAAATATTATGACAGCCTGCGACAGTGTTCTCATACCTATACAATGTGAATACTACGCCCTTGAAGGCTTGTCGCAGCTTATAAGCACAATCAAGAAGATAAAGAAAACCTATAACAAAAAAATTGAAATAGAAGGTGTTCTCGGCACAATGTATGACGGACGGACAAACCTCTCAATTCAGGTAATTGACGAGGTAAAAAAATTCTTTCCCGACCTTGTATATAAGTCGATCATACCGAGAAATATCAAGCTTTCAGAGGCTCCGAGCTTCGGTGAGCCTATAATAAAATATGACAGGACCTCAAAAGGCGCGGACGCATATATGAGTCTTGCAAAAGAGGTAATTAAGAAAAATCAGTGAGGTGAATCATGGCTAAACCAAAAGGGCGTCTCGGCAGAGGTCTCGAGTCTTTATTTGCTGACAGCTCGCCGATTGAGGATGAGATCACCAAGGAAAATGACAAGGTAGAAACTCTCCGTATAACTCAGATAGAACCGAATAAAAAACAGCCGAGAAAGCAGTTCGATAAGGAAAAAATAGAGGCTCTTACAGAATCGATCAAAGAGCACGGAGTTATACAGCCTATAATCGTAGTCCCGAACGGCGATATGTACAGGATTGTTGCAGGTGAAAGACGATGGAGAGCGGCAAAAAAAGCAGGGCTGACGGAAATTCCCGTCGTTATAAGAGATTATACAGATATTGAAATCGCGCAGATCTCTCTTATAGAAAATTTACAGCGTGAAAACCTGAATCCGATTGAGGAGGCTCTGGGATACCGCACATTAATTGACGAATACAATATGACCCAGGAGGAAGTAAGCAAGACAATAGGCAAATCCAGAAGCGCCGTTGCAAACTCAATAAGACTTCTTTCCCTTGATGAAAATATAAGACAGAAGCTTATTTCAGGTGAGATTTCAAGCGGACATGCCCGCGCGCTGTTATCAATAGAGGATTCGGAAATAAGGAATGCCGTGCTTGAAAGCATAATTTCAAAGGGACTTAATGTTCGTCAGGCAGAGGCTCTCGCTAAGCAGCTGCAGAAGGAAAGACCTGCAAGAAGAAAACCGGTAATTGACGAGCAGGTCGCGGAGGCATTAAATACCATTGAATCAAATCTGTCCTCCAGATTAGGAACAAGGGTAAAGCTGCTCCACGGTGAGAAAAAGGGAAAAATAGAAATTGAATATTTCGGTAATGACGATCTTGAAAGGATTCTTTCATTATTAGGTCAGAACTGAATAATAAAAAATACAGAAAGGAATATACATAATGAATGAACAGCTCTTAGCAATTATAATAATCGTACTTATTGTATTTGTCATAGCGTCAATTGTGATAGGTATTGTAAATGCCCTCAGGCTCAACAATCTTCTTGAATATTCGGAGGACGGAGATCTTGTTGAAAATCTCAATAAATATTATGAAAATGTCCGTGACCTTCAGAAAAAATTAAAAATAAGCTCCGAGGGCAGTATGTCGGAAAGAATTTCGGCATGCGAGGCCAAGGTCAATATGACTCTTTCAAAAACAGGCATTGTAAACTTTAACGCTTTTGATGATGTTCACGGCAACCAGAGCTTTTCTCTTGCCGTACTCAATCAATACAATGACGGCTTTGTTATCACATCACTTTACGGTAACAGCTCATCAAATACCTATGTGCGTTCCGTAAAGGAAGGAAAGAGCAGAACAAAGCTTCTTGATGAGGAAAATGAAGCCATAAGAAAAGCAATGTCGGGAAATATTGAATAACAGAGGCAGAAACAAATGAGTAACAATAACAAACAAAATCCAAACCAGAGCAAATCAATGTTTTTATACACAGCTCTTATATTCGCCGTGGCATTGATACTTATTATTTTAGCATTTTTCGGGCAGACAAATCTCTCAGCTCTCAGAAAATCAACGGCGCAGCTTCCTGAAATTACAGAACAGGCGGCTGAGGCGACCGAAGCGGCGGAAGAAAAAACAACGTCGCCAGATAATGAGGCAATTGCTAAAATGACAAATACTATTTCAGCTCTTGATGCAGAAAACAATCAGCTGAAAAACGAAGTAACAACGTATGATAATCTGTTAGAGGCTAACAGTTATATATCAAAGGGTGATAAGGAAAATGCAGATGTAATTCTCAGCTCCATAGATGAAAACACTCTTACAGAAAATCAGAAAATATTATATGACCAGATCAAAAATCAAATAAACGAATGAAAGGACTATTAAAATGTTAGACATTAAGATTTTAAGAAATGAACCTGACAAAATCAGAGAGGCTTTAAAAAAGAGATACAATGATCTTGATATAACTCCGGCTATTGAGCTTGACAAGAAGCGCCGCGAGCTGCTTACGGATGTTGAAAATAAGAAGGCTAAGCAGAACGCTATCACAAAGCAGATCCCGGCAATGAAGAAGGCGGGAGAGGATACAGCTCCGATATTCAAGGAAATGAAGGAGCTTTCAAACGAGATAAAGGCTGACGACGAAAAGGTAAGAGAAATTGATGAAGAACTCAGAAACTTCATGCTCCGCATCCCGAACATTCCTAATGAAAGCTGCCCTGTAGGCAAGGATGACACGGAAAATCTTGAGCTCAGAAAGAACGGTACACCGCGCGAATTTACATTTGAGCCTAAGGCTCACTGGGATATAGGTACAAATCTTGATATTCTTGATTTTGAGAGAGGCACAAAAATTGCCGGCACACGCTTTACCGTATACAAGGGTCTCGGCGCAAGACTTGAAAGATCGGTTATCCAGTATTTCTTAAATACTCATACCTCAAGAGGCTATACCGAGATATTCCCGCCGTTCATGGTAAACCGTGCGTCAATGACAGGCACAGGTCAGCTCCCGAAATTTGAAGAGGACGCTTTTAAGGTAACGAATAACGGCTTCTTCCTCATTCCTACAGCTGAGGTTCCTGTTACAAATCTTCACCGCGACGAGATCCTTGACGGCTCAAAGCTTCCTATAAGATACTGCGCATATTCCGCATGCTTCCGCGCAGAGGCGGGCAGCGCCGGCCGTGATACAAGAGGTATCATAAGACAGCACCAGTTCAACAAGGTAGAAATGGTTCACTTCTCAAAGCCTGAGGACAGCTATAATGACCTTGAAAGACTTACAAACGACGCGGAGGTACTTCTCCAGGGACTCGGACTCCCGTACAGAGTTGTATGCCTTTCAACCGGCGATCTCGGTTTCTCATCGGCAAAGACCTATGACCTTGAGGTATGGATGCCGTCATACAACAGATATGTCGAAATTTCCTCATGCTCAAACTTTGAGGATTACCAGGCGCGCCGCGCCAATATCCGCTATAAGGATAACCCGAAGGATAAGGCGCAGTTTGTTCATACTCTTAACGGTTCAGGTCTTGCAGTCGGCAGAACAGTCGCGGCAATTCTTGAAAACTTCCAGAATGAGGATGGAACAGTCACAATTCCTGAGGCTCTCGTTCCGTATATGGGTACTGATATAATTAAATAATATTATAAAACAACAGCGGCTTACATTAAATGTTTGCCGCTGTTATCATAT
>JBJEFT010000444.1:0-4081 GCA_051874315.1 Candidatus Ornithomonoglobus sp. | reverse complement strand
CCGCTATAATCAGAATAACAATTATAACCGCGCCTGTTATCCGTCTTTTTATTTTATTATATCTTCCGCTTTGTATCTTACCGTAATTCTCAGTCATAAAAACAATCCTTTCCGCTGCAAACTCATATCCATTGTAGCACAATTATTCTGAATTTACAAGAGCAATTCCGATTGTTTTTTATTCCTCTGCATGCTTTGCGGCATAATTCTTTTCAAGCATCATGTCCTTAACCTTTAAAAGCCTTATCTGTGTGCTTCTCTCGTTTTCGTCAAGCTTCATACTGATGTATCGGATCTTCTCCATATAGTCCGGGATCATTACATGCTCAAGCGCGTTTACGCGGCGGCGTGTTTTTTCTATTTCCGCCGCCATAAGCGAGCAGGACTTCTCCACCTCCGCAAGCCGCAGCATATCCGGGAACACCGCCGAAAGCGATGCCACCGCAGTGTCAAGGTCGGCGGAGGTCTCCATAAAGCCGTAGGAATATATATCATTCTCTCCCGCGGTCCCCGTCTTATAGTCAAAAACAGGAACCTCAACGCTCATAACATTCCTTTTTGACACCTTAACGGACACGCTCTGCTTCGGGGCGAGAAGCGCCGTTTTTACCGCTTCGTCACCCATGACCGCAGCCGCGAGCGCAAAATCCTTGTTTGCCGCCGCGATGCCGTCCTCAACCTTTTTACGCAGCTCCTTATTAACCTTTACAAGCTCCATAAACTGACGCATCAGCTCATCACGCTTATCCTTGAGCAGCTTATGCCCCTTTCTCGCCGTGACAAGCTTTTTCTTGAGCCGCGCAAGCTCCATACGCGTAGGATTTACATGTGTTGACGCCATGCTCATTCCTCCCCGTAATATTTATCAAGATACTCGTCCTTAATTCGTTTCAGCTCCGAGCGCGGAAGTATTCTCAGCAGCCTCCAGCCAATATCAAGAGTTTCCTCTATGCTTCTGTCGGTATTATAGCCCTGCGATACATATTCCTTCTCAAATGCGTCCGCAAACTGCGCGTATTTTTTATCGATCTCCGTCAGCGCCGCCTCTCCGAGAATTACCATAAGCTCCTTGGCGTCCTTGCCGCGGGCATATGCGGAAAACAGCTGGTTCATCGTGTCGGCATGATCCTCACGCGTCTTGCCCTTGCCTATTCCTTTATCCTTAAGTCTTGAAAGTGACGGAAGAACATCAATCGGCGGCATAATATTCTTTCTGTATAATTCACGCGAAAGAATGACCTGCCCCTCGGTTATATATCCGGTAAGGTCGGGTATCGGGTGGGTTTTATCGTCCTCGGGCATTGTAAGGATAGGTATCATTGTTATTGAACCCTTCTTTCCCTTCTGCCGTCCGGCGCGCTCATACATCTGAGCAAGGTCGGTATACATATATCCCGGATAACCTCGTCTTGACGGAACCTCCTTACGCGCCGCGGAAACCTCACGCAGAGCGTCGGCATAGTTGGTTATATCCGTCATTATTACAAGCACGTGCATATTCTGCTCAAAGGCGAGATATTCCGCCGCCGTGAGCGCCATTCTCGGGGTCGCGATACGCTCAACCGCCGGGTCGTTTGCGAGGTTTATAAACAGCACTGTCCGCTCCATAGCGCCCGTTTCACGGAAGGACTGGATAAAATAGTCTGCCTCCTCATAGGTAATGCCCAGAGCCGCAAAAACAACCGCGAAAGGCTCATCTGTGCCGCGCACCTTTGCCTGACGCGCGATCTGCGCCGCAAGCTGCGCATGGGGAAGTCCCGATGCGGAGAATATCGGCAGCTTCTGACCTCTTACGAGCGTGTTCAGACCGTCTATTGCCGAAACTCCCGTCTGTATAAACTCCTGCGGGTAATTTCTCGCCACAGGGTTCATCGGCTGTCCGTTTATATCCATACGCTTTTCCGGCAGAATTTCCGGCCCGTTGTCTATCGGTCTGCCCAGACCGTCAAAAACGCGCGAGAGCATATCCGGCGACACGCCAAGCTCCATTGCGCGCCCCGAAAAGCGCACCTTTGAGGTTGACGGGTTGATGCCCGCCGCATTCTCAAAAAGCTGCACAAGAGCGTTTGAGCCGTCTATTTCAAGCACCTTGCAGCGTCTTTTTTCACCGTTTGCAAGCTCTATCTCGCCCAACTCGTTATATGTTACGCCGGACACGCCCCTTACCATCATAAGCGGTCCCGCGACCTCCTCTATTGTTCTGTATTCTCTGGGCATCAGTCATCCCTCCCCTCGGCAAGCTCTTTTACCTGCCTGTTAATATCTGCGATAATCTTTTCATAGCTTATATCCACGGAGGAATTTTCCACATACTTGAATCTTCCTACCTCCTCACGCGCGGGAAGCGCCGCGAGCGCGTCAACATTAACGCCCTTTCCGAGCGCGTCAAGGCACGCGTCATAGTACGCGAGGATAAGCTTCATCATTAAATACTGCTTTCTCGGCGGCGTGTATGTGTCGATCTCGTGGAACGCGTTCTGATGGAGATAGTCCTCACGGACGGAGCGCGCCGCTTCAAGCTTCATTCTGTCAGTCGGGGACAGCGCGTCCATACCGACCATCTTTACAATTTCATCAAGCTCCGCTTCCTCCTGCAATAATATCATGAGCCTTGCGCGAAGCTCCATCCAGTCCTCCGCCACGTTGTTTACAAACCAGTTCTCTACCGTATCCGTATAGAGCGAGTAGGACGTAAGCCAGTTGATCGCCGGGAAATGGCGCTTGTATGCCAGATCCGAATCCAGTCCCCAGAACACCTTTACAATTCTCAGGGTCGCCTGTGACACAGGCTCTGAAATATCGCCGCCCGGCGGTGATACCGCGCCGATAACAGACAGAGCGCCCTCAGTGCCGTTAAGACCTACAACGCGTCCGGCGCGCTCATAGAACTGCGCAAGACGTGAGCCGAGATATGCGGGATAACCCTCCTCGCCCGGCATTTCCTCAAGTCTGCCGGACATTTCTCTTAACGCCTCCGCCCAGCGCGAGGTCGAATCCGCCATAAGCGCCACTGAATAGCCCATATCACGGAAGTATTCCGCGATCGTTATGCCCGTATAAATTGACGCCTCACGCGCCGCGACAGGCATATCCGAGGTGTTTGCGATAAGCACGGTTCTTTCCATAAGTGATTTTCCGGTTTTCGGGTCGATCAGCTCCGGGAACTCGTTTAAAACGTCTGTCATTTCATTTCCGCGCTCGCCGCAGCCGATGTATACGACAATATCCGCCTCCGCCCACTTTGCAAGCTGATGCTGAACAACGGTTTTTCCGCTGCCGAACGGGCCCGGAACCGCCGCCACACCGCCTTTTGCTATCGGAAACAGAGTGTCAATTACACGCTGACCTGTTATAAGCGGCATATCCGGCGAAAGCTTGTTTCTGTACGGTCTGCCCTTACGAACGGGCCATTTCTGCATCAGCGTAAGCTCATGCTTCTTTTTGCCGTCATTTAATATGCAGACAACCTCATCCACCGCAAAGCTGCCCTGCTTTATCTCCTCAACAACTCCCGAAGCCGCGGGCGGTACAAGAATTTTCTGTGTTACGACCGCTGTTTCGGCAACTGTGCCTATCACATCGCCGCCGTTCAGGGAATCGCCCTTCTTTACGCAGGGAACAAACTCCCATTTCTTATCGCGTTTAAGCGACGGCACCGCGACACCGCGCGCAATGTTGTTGCCCGACACCTTCATAATATCGTCAAGCGGGCGCTGAATACCGTCAAAGATACTGCCGATAAGTCCGGGTCCAAGCTCCGCCGAAAGCGGCATTCCTGTGGAAACCACCTCGCCGCCCGGTCCAAGCCCCGACGTCTCCTCATACACCTGGATCGACGCGAGATCACCGTGAATTTCTATTATTTCACCTATAAGCCGCTCCCCGGATACGCGCACCACATCGAACATATCCGCGTCCTTCATGCCCTCCGCGATTACCAAAGGGCCCGCGACCTTTTTTATTACTCCATTTGCCATTTAATGTTCTCCTCGTAATATAATGCTGATTTTCAAAGCCGATTGCGCTCTTAAATTATTGTTTATACGCTCTGCTGTGCTCCCATAAAAGGGGAGCTGGCACG
>JBJEFT010000443.1:1177-4100 GCA_051874315.1 Candidatus Ornithomonoglobus sp. | reverse complement strand
TACCCGCGGTGGTGCGCCCCTTTTGATCCCTTAACACGATAAGTATATCATACAGGGAGAGGTTTGTCAAGCAGGAAATTTACGGTTGTATTTTACACAATAATTTAACATCTCAATATAAAATACACTTGCAAAAAAGAGAGTCTTATGATATAGTATAACATAGAACAGATTTTTTATTTTTAATGAGGTAAGCAATGATTATAGTATCAAATTTAAGTGTTAATTTTGACGGACAGCCTTTATTCAAGGATGTTGATCTAAAGTTTACGCCGGGCAACTGCTACGGCGTCATAGGCGCGAACGGCGCGGGAAAGTCAACCTTTCTGCGCGTGCTCTCGGGCGATCTGGAGTCGTCAACCGGCGATGTTTTTATCGACCCGAACTGCCGTATGTCGGTGCTCAAGCAGGATCACTTTGAGTTCGATGAGTATTCCGTATCCGATACGGTCATTATGGGCAATAAAAAGCTTTATGATATAATGAAGGAGAAGGACGCGCTTTATATGAAGGAGGACTTCTCCGAGGAGGACGGTCTGCGCGCGGCGGAGCTTGAGGCTGAGTTTGCCGAGATGGGCGGCTGGGAGGCTGAGTCGGACGCGTCAAAGCTTATTCAGGGACTGGGTCTTGACGAGAGCATAATGTACAGTCAGATGTCTGAGCTTGGCGGTAATGAAAAGGTAAAGGTGCTCCTTGCTCAGGCGCTTTTCGGTCATCCCGATATTATCCTGCTTGACGAGCCTACAAACCACCTTGACATTGAGGCGGTCGAGTGGCTTGAGGATTTTCTTATGGACTACGAGGGTACGGTCATTGTTGTATCGCATGACCGTTACTTCTTAAATGTCGTATGTACTCACATGGTCGATATCGACTACGGCAAGATAAAGATGTATGTGGGCAACTATGAGTTCTGGTATGAGTCCTCGCAGATGGTTCAGAGAATGATCAAGCAGCAGAACAAGAGAAACGAGGAAAAAATAAAGGAGCTTCAGCAGTTCATTTCACGGTTCTCCGCGAACAAGTCAAAGTCAAAGCAGGCTACGGCGCGCCGCAAGATGCTTGACAAGCTCACGGTCGAGGAAATGCCGGCATCGTCAAGACGCTATCCGTTTGTGGGCTTTGAGATGGACAGGGAAGCGGGCAGGGACCTTCTTACGGTAACCGATGTAACAAAGACGGTGAACGGCGAAAAGGTACTTGATAATGTAAGCTTCTCGCTCAATCACGGTGACAAGATCGCGATCATAGGCGAAAACGAAATCGCGGTAACAACACTTCTGCAGATGCTTGCGGAGGAGCTGGAGCCGGACGAGGGTACGATAAAATGGGGAGTAAGCACCTCGCGCAGCTATTTCCCTAAGGACAACTCAAAGTATTTTGACGGCTGCACCTTAAATCTCTGCGACTGGCTCAGGCAGTATTCAAAGCCGGGCTTTGAAACCCAGAACGAAACCTATATCCGCGGCTTCTTAGGCAGAATGCTGTTCTCGGGCGATGATGTGTTCAAGCAGGTCCAGGTCCTGTCGGGCGGCGAAAAGGTACGCTGTATGCTTTCAAGAATGATGCTTTACGGCTCAAATGTGCTGCTTCTGGATCAGCCTACAAACCACCTTGACCTTGAGTCCATAACGGCGGTAAACAACGGTCTTGTCGCGTTTAAGGGCAATGTGATCTTCGCGTCCCATGACCATGAGTTCATGAACACGATAGCAAACAGAATAATACGCATTAATCCTGACGGATCAATCACCGACAGAATGTGCACCTATGACGAGTATCTGGAAAAGCTGAAGAACGGAGAGGTATAATGAGTAAGGCAGACGAGCTTTTTATAAAAAACTGCCGTGAGATAATCGACCACGGCTTTTCGGACGAGCATCTGGAGGTCCGCCCGCATTGGGAGGACGGCGCTCCGGCGCACACGATAAAGCGCTTCGGAATAGTAAACCGTTATGATCTTGCGGAGGAATTTCCCATTCTGACACTGCGGCGCACATATTTAAAGAGCGCGGTGGATGAAATACTCTGGATATGGCAGAAGAAGTCAAATAATATTCATGACCTTCACAGCCACATCTGGGACGCGTGGGCGGACGAGGACGGCTCGATCGGCAAGGCGTACGGCTATCAGCTGGGAGTAAAGCATCAGTACCCGGACGGCGAGTTTGACCAGGTTGACCGCGTTCTGCACGATTTAAAGACAAATCCCGCGTCGCGCCGGATCATGACAAATATATATGTGCATGAGGACTTAAAGGATATGAACCTTTATCCCTGCGCCTACAGCGTGACCTTCAACGTAACAGGAAACAGGCTGAACGCGATACTCAATCAGCGCTCACAGGATATGCTTGCGGCTAACAACTGGAACGTTGTTCAGTACAGCGCGCTGCTGATTATGATAGCAAAGGCGACAGGCTTTGAGCCGGGCGAGCTTGTTCATGTAATAGCGGACGCGCATATATATGACAGGCATATACCCGTAATTGAGGAGATAATCTCCAACAAGCCCTATGACGCGCCGGTTCTGCGCGTTGCGGATAAGACGGATTTCTATGACTTTACGCGCGAGGATTTCACGCTTGAAAATTATAAATACCACGAGCTGAAAATTAAAATCCCCGTAGCTATATAAGTTTGAAGAAAATGCTCGTTGCATCTCGCACGGTTTCGCAAGCTCGCATACACTCGTATAGTCTCGCTTGCTCAACCGCACCAACAGATGCAAGCATCTATTAGGCTTAGAGCATTTCCTTCAAACGGCTTTTGTGAAAGGAGTTAGTGATCTTAAAGATGACAATAGGATTTATCGGAGCGGGCAATATGGGCGGCGCGATAATCGGCGGCATCGTTTCAAACGGTATCGCAGAGCCGTCGGATATAATTGTTGCGGATATGAATAAGGAAAAGGTCGGTGAGC
>JBJEFT010000443.1:0-1077 GCA_051874315.1 Candidatus Ornithomonoglobus sp. | reverse complement strand
GCAGAGCCGTCGGATATAATTGTTGCGGATATGAATAAGGAAAAGGTCGGTGAGCTGCAAAAGGAATACGGTATCAGGCCGGGGGCTGACAACGCGGCTGTGGCAAGAATATCGGACATACTTTTCCTGTGCGTGAAGCCGAATGTGGTTTATACGGTAATTGAGGGAATAAAGGACAGTGTTAAGGATAACGCTATTGTTGTTTCAATCGCTGCGGGTCAACCGATAGAAAAGCTTGAAAAGGCGTTTGAAAAAGATAATTTAAAGCTTGTAAGGGTTATGCCCAATACTCCCGCGCTTGTGGGCGAGGGCATGGCGGCGGTCGCGCCGAACGCGAACACGGACGCGGAGGATACGGCAAAGGTCCTTAAAATATTTAACAGCTTCGGCAGGGCGGAGCTGGTGACCGAGGGACTTATGGACGCGGTAACAGCCGTAAGCGGCTCATCACCGGCATATGTGTTTATGTTCATCGAGGCCATGGCTGACGCGGCGGTGCAGGGCGGAATGCCGCGCGCGCAGGCGTACACCTTTGCGGCTCAGTCCGTTCTCGGCTCGGCTAAGATGGTACTTGAAACCGGAAAGCACCCCGGAGAGCTTAAAGACATGGTATGCTCACCGGCGGGAACTACGATAGACGCCGTTGCGGTGCTTGAGGAAGAGGGCATGAGAGCGGCGGTCATGAAGGCGATGAAGGCGTGCATAGATAAGTCAAAATCGCTGTAAAAAAATTGTTGACAAATCACAAAGCTTTTGTTATAATAACAGTAATAAAAGGGAGTAGCAGCATGGCTTAACGGCTGTGTGTACGGTGCGTCACACCCGCCCGGAGAATTATCGGGCAGTATCGTAATGAAATTGCAAGACTTTTATTGTACATAATATATGTGCAATAAAGGTCTTTTCTTTTTGCACATGAAAAAATATTTAATTTACAGAAGAAGGGAAAGAAAAACTATGGTATTAACAGTCATTTTACTTTTGATCGGCTTCGTCCTGCTCGTCAAGGGCTCGGATGTGTTCGTTGACGGCTCATCGTCTGTGGCAAAGCTGCTCGGTGTTCCGGCGGTAATTGTC
>JBJEFT010000442.1:0-4112 GCA_051874315.1 Candidatus Ornithomonoglobus sp. | reverse complement strand
TAACACCTTGCTTTCTCATAGAGACACCACCCCACCACCATGCTTCGCATGGTCCTAGGACGCATAGGCGAGCAGGAAGCGAAGCTTCCGACCAGCCCCCGCCCCTTTTAGGGGCGGACTTCAAAAGCCGCTAAACAATAATTTATTGCTCTAATTCAAACACATGAATTTCAGCTTAAATAAAGTTGAAAAAATCTGATAATAGAGCCGGTTCTGTTTTGATATAATCCCCTTTTATCGGTTTATTTGCTTGTCGAGCCGAAGCCGCCGTCTCTTACACCGTCGGCGTCATCGTCAAGGGTTATGCCGTATTCAATGAATATGCCCTGACAGAAGCCGTCGCCGCGGCTGAGGCTTACGGTTTTGTTCTCATTGCTGTCGTTTGTGATTTTACAGAAGATATGTCCCTCGTTTGTGCTGTAGTAATAGTCGCTGTCTATAATGCCGACTGTGTTATTCATCTGTAAACGGTATTTGAAGCCGAGACCGCTTCTGGGGTACAGCTTAAGCGCCCATTCCGGCTCCATCCATACGCGGATGCCTGTCGGGATTTTTATTGTTTCGCCGGGCTTTAAGGTGAACGCCTCCGGCGTAAAGAAATCATAGCCTGCGGAGCCCTTTGTCGCGCGGCGGGGGAGCTTTATTTCATCATATATCTCAGCCGCGTTGCTGCCCGGGAATGTCTCCTCGCAGGCTTCTTTAAACTGCCCGAAGCTGACCTTCTCAAATTTCGCTATTCTTTTCATATGTTAATTCTCCTGTCTTTTTGTGAATGCCCTTTATAACAATTATACAATAAATATAGCGCAAAATCAAGCCCTTGATTAAATTTTAACAAATTGTATTGCTTTTTGATTTTCATTGTGATATAATAGATAAAATTGATAAGTTTTTTAATAAACTGACAGGATGTGATTATATGAGCGAATTGCTTGAAAAATGTACCACGGCTAAGCTTGCGGCGCAGAGAATGGTGAGCGTTTCCGCAGAGGTTAAGGACAAGGCTCTTGAGGCTGTCGCAAAGGCGCTTACAGACCGCAGCGACGAGATCCTTGCCGCCAACAGGATAGACCTTGAAAATGCGGAGGCAAACGGTATCCGCAGGGCTATGATAGACAGGCTTACGCTTACTAAGGAGCGCATTAAGGAAATTGCGGATGGTGTTCTTCAGGTCAGGGCGCTGGCTGACCCTATCGGAGAGGTCACGGGTATGTGGACGCGTCCGAACGGATTGCAGATAGGCAGAAAGCGTGTTCCGATGGGCGTTATCGCGATCATATATGAAGCGCGTCCGAATGTTACGGTTGACGCGGCTGTGCTGTGCCTTAAAACCTCAAATGCGAGCATTCTCCGCGGCGGCAAGGAGGCTATCGCCTCAAATACCGCTATAATGCGGATCATGCAGGAGGCGGCATATGGCGCGGGCATTCCCGAGGGCGCTTTAAATATTATTGAGGACACCTCCCGCGAAACAGCGACACAGCTTATGAAGATGAACGGCTACATAGATATGCTCATTCCGCGCGGCGGCAAGGGACTTATAAAGAGTGTTGTTGAAAACGCGACCGTTCCTGTGGTTGAGACCGCGGCGGGCAACTGTCATGTGTATGTTGACGGTGACGCGGATATGGATATGGCGGAAAAAATCGTTATGAATGCAAAGGTGCAGAGACCGTCTGTATGCAACGCGGCGGAAACACTCCTTATTGACAAGGCGGTCGCGAAGGAGTTTGTGCCGAGGATATTCAAGGCTTTGCAGGGTGCGGGCGTTGAGCTTCGCGCGGATGAGCCTTCAAGAGCTATATGTTCCGACGGCGTTATCGCTGCGACAGAGGACGATTATTATACCGAGTATAATGATTATATATTCGCGGTTAAGCTTGTTGACGGTGTTGACGAGGCGATCGCGCATATCAATAAATACAATACAAAGCATTCCGAGGCAATAGTGACAGACAGCTATGAAAAATCGCAGAAGTTCCTTAATGAGGTCGACGCGGCGGCGGTGTATGTAAACGCATCAACGCGATTTACCGACGGCTTTGAATTCGGCTTCGGCGCGGAAATCGGAATAAGCACACAGAAGATGCACGCAAGAGGCCCTATGGGACTTGAGGCGCTGACATCGGTCAAATATATTGTTTACGGAAACGGACAGATAAGAGGATAATAAAATGAGAATTGTAGTGGCTACAAATAATGCCAATAAGGTAAGGGAGATAACAAAAATTTTTACGCCTTTAGGCTTTGAGGTTGTTTCACAGCACGATGCCGGAATAGACGTTGACATTGAGGAAACGGGCAGAACCTTTGAGCAGAACGCTCTGATCAAGGCGAGAGCGGTAGCGATGCTGTGTGACGACTGCGTTATGGCGGACGATTCGGGTCTTTGCGTTGAGGCGCTTGACGGTCGACCAGGAATATACAGCGCGCGCTATGCCGGCGAGGGAGCCTGTGACGCGCAGAAGATTGAAAAGCTGCTCGGTGAGATGAAGGATAAGAAAAACAAAAAGGCTAAGTTTGTTACGGCTATGGCGTTTATATTCCCGGACGGAGCGGAAATCACCACCAAGGGCGAGGTCAAGGGCAGAATTATTGACAAGCCGGCGGGTGAAAACGGCTTCGGATATGACCCTGTGTTCTACTGTCCTGAGCTGGAGAAAACCTTTGCTCAGGCGGACAGCGACGAAAAGAACAGCGTTTCACACAGAGGACGCGCGCTTAAGGCGCTTTATGATGAGCTTAAGGATATTATAGGCAATGAACAATAAAATACATATAAAGAGAGGATAAATAATATGATGAACGACATTTTTTTGGAAAACCTTGTTCCGCTCAAAAAGGATGCAAAGGATAAGGTTATAATCGGACTGACTGTTTTCGGCGGTGTTATACTTACTTTGTTTTTGTTTGCCTGTATGCTCGGCATTTCATTTGCTGCCGTGACCTCGGAGCAGCTACAGAAAATATCGTCAATGACCTTCAGTATCGGACTTCTGCTTGTAGCGTTCGTATGGTACGGCGCTTATCTTATCATCAACACGCGCAATGTTGAGTACGAATATATTGTAACAAATAATGAGCTTGATATAGATAAGGTCATGTCAAAGAAGGGCAGAAAGCATCTTATAACAATAGACGTGAAAAATGCGACATGTATGGGCAGAATTGATGATGATTCCTGCAACAGCGTATATAAAAATCCTCCCGAGGGTGTTAAGATCCTTGACTACAGCGCAAACAGCAAGACAAGCTTTACATATTTTATTGACTGCACCGTTGATGAAACAAGAAAAATTGTTCTCTGCCAGCTTACCAATAAAATGGCGGAGGGGCTCTGGAGATATAATCCTAAGAATATAAAAAGATATACAGAATAAATTTTCTTTGGGGGGATTTATATGTACAAGGCGTGTTATGCTGAGGAAATGCGCGCGGTGGATCGCGCCGCGACGGAGCTTGGCTTTGTTCCGGGCATAGTCCTTATGGAAAACGCGGCTCTTGCCTGCGTAAATGAGCTGAAAAAATGCTTTGACCTGACGGATAAATCCGTCGCTGTTTTCTGCGGCAAGGGCAATAACGGCGGTGACGGGCTTGCGATTGCCCGCCACCTTTATAATATGGGAGTAAAGGTTAATATATTTCTTGTGAGCGGTAACTCGTATAAGGGCGACGCGAAAACAAACTATGACATTGTAACCGGAATGGGAATCCCCATTGATACCGTTACCGATACGGACGGACTTGAATATATGATCCGCTCCTTTGATATTGTTATTGACGCGATCCTTGGCACAGGGATAAGCGGTACCGTGCGCGGAATGGCGTATGATGTTATACGCTTTATAAACGAAAATGCAAAATATGTTCTTTCGGTGGATGTGCCCAGCGGCATAAACAGCGACAGCGGCGAGATCTGCGGCGTATGCGTAAACGCGGATAAGACCGTAACCTTTGCCGGATATAAGATAGGAATGTTTATGTATCCGGCGGCGGACTGCACCGGAGAAATTGTTGTGGATAAAATTTCTATGCCGGATATTGCAATTGAATCTCAGAATCTACAGATCAATGTAACCGACTCCGAATTTGTCAGAAACACAATTCCTCCG
>JBJEFT010000441.1:0-4121 GCA_051874315.1 Candidatus Ornithomonoglobus sp. | reverse complement strand
GAGGACGGAACAGTCACAGTTCCGGAGGCGCTTGTTCCGTATATGGGTACTGATATAATTAAATAATACGCGCCTTTTACTAAGTTTTCTATACTCAATGCGTATGGTTTGAAAAGCCCTGCCCTCTGTCTATATCATGAAAAGGTGGTAAATATATATTGGATAACATAATTATAGAATATTCCAAATCAGCAAAAAAGAGCATAAAAGCTTTAAATGAGCCATTCAAAAGCAATATAAGAGAAGCTATTGAAAATTTTCCTCAAGGAGATATAAAAAAGCTTCAAGGATATACTAATATGTATAGGATGCGGGTAGGGAATTACAGAATAATATATAAGACAACATTACACGGCATATTTATAGAGGATATTCTGCCCAGAGGTAAAGCTTATAAAAGATTAAGGGAGGTATTTTAATGAGTAAAGAAAAACTGATGGACTTAATTAATTATGTTGATGAAAAAGAATATGATGTCTTATGGCAAATTATTTTAAAGTTTGTAAAAGAGGTTCCACCGTATGCTGATGAAATTGAAGCCATTAAACGAGGTGAAGCTGAGTATCAAAACGGTGAAATTTATTCACATGAGGATGTATGGGCATAATGAGTTAAATAATAACAGCGGCTTACATTAATGTTTGCCGCTGTTATTATATATTATTTCATAAGAAGGTTAATAAATTCGCTGTTATTATCAGTTCTCTCCAATAATTGTAATATTTTTACATATTGGTTCATATTATCCTTGCCAAGCTCCCGCCTTATCGCCCAGCTTGCTTTTCTTTCCTCATCAGTTAAGAGCATTTCATCACGTCTTGTACCGGATCTGAGTATATCTATCGCAGGGAAAATACGTCTTTCCTGGAACGTTCTGTCAAGCTTCAGCTCCATATTTCCCGTACCCTTAAATTCCTCAAATATCATATCGTCCATACGGCTGCCGGTTTCGACAAGCGCTGTGGCTATTATCGTAAAGCTGCCGCCGTCCTCTATTTTTCTTGCCGCGCCGAAAAACTTCTTAGGCTTATACAGCGCGTGAGGCTCAAGTCCGCCTGACAGTGTTCTGCCCGATGGCTGCTCCGTAAGGTTATAGGCTCTTACAAGACGCGTGATAGAATCAAGCAGCACAACTACGTCCTTTTTCTGCTCGACCAGTCTCTGCGCTCTTTCAAGCACCAGCTCAGCCATCTTGCAGTGATTTTCGGGCATCTGATCAAATGTGGAATATATAACGTCACAATCTATTGATTTTCTTATATCAGTAACCTCTTCGGGACGTTCGTCAATAAGTAGAATAATAAGCTTTATATCAGGACTGTTTTTCCTTATAGCTTGCGCTATTTCCTTGATAATTGTTGTTTTACCCGCCTTAGGAGGCGCTACTATCATTCCTCTCTGTCCCTTACCGATGGGAGAAATAATATCCATAAGCCTTGTCGCGTAATTTTTTCTTTCTGTTTCCAGCTTTATTTTTTCAATAGGGAATACAGGCGTAAGCTTTTCAAACGGTCTTCTCTTCAATGCTATTTCAAGCGGGTCACCGTTTATTCTTCTTACAAACAGTAACGGGGATGATTTTGTACTGTCCTCAACTATACGGCAGTCCCCGACAATTTCATCTCCTGTTTTTAAATTAAATCTTCTTATCTGTGTCGGTGAGACATAAATATCTTTATTTGACGCTGAAAAATTCTCAAATCTCAAAAATCCGTAGCTTTCATTTACAACTTCGAGTACGCCGCATATTTCCGTTACATCCGCCGGACGCTCTCGCTTTTTCGGAGCCTGCGCTGTCTTTTCATTATTATCAGTTTCTTCGGTATTTTCAATATCCGAATTGGCTTTTTTAGCTCTTATTTCCTGTGTCCTGTCAATTATCAGATTATTTTTTTCGGAACTGCTTTCTTTTTCATCGCTGATTATTCTTCGCCTTTTTACCGGCTCATGATGTTCTTCGGACTTTTCTTCCGCGCTGTTTTTTTGTGACTCAATAATCGCGTTAATAATATCAAGCTTTTTCATCGCTGAAATTTTTGTGATATTAAGATCTGACGCAATTTCCTTCAGATCGTCCTTTTTCATTTTATTCAATTTTTCAAATTCATACATACAAATAAAAGTTCTCCTTTATATCAAATTATATATTTTTCACATTTTTTCATTTGGATATTTTATATATGCTATATAATAAAATTCTGATTATAATTAAATTGAAAAACAAAGTATAAATATTATATACTATTTTAAACGAAATGTCAAATATTTTCCATAGATAATATTAAGTATTTAAATATATTTAAACACATCCGTTTCCGTTGATCTTATAATCTCTATATCCGTATTTTTTAACAGACCTTCAAAAATTTCAATGACAAAATTTTCTGTAGGATAATGTCCGGCATCTATGACGCATATTCCGCTTTCAACGCCTTCCATTGCGATATGATATTTCATATCCGCGGTAACCATAACATCCGCGCCCAACGCTTTTGCCGCCGGAATAAGCTCATCACAGGCGCCGCCTCCCACAGCCGCCTTTTTTATTATTGTTTCCAAATCACCGCACACTCTTACAAACGGTGTTTTAAGCGCAAGCTTTACCTTTTGGGCAAATTCCCTTAAGGTAACGGCGCTCTCCAGATCACCGCAGCGTCCAAGCCCGCAGCCGGCATATTTATCGTTTTTTTCAATTATCTTCTTATTAATAATGCCAAGCTTATCGGCAAGCGCATCATTTATGCCGCCGGCTGCGCAGTCTGTCGGAGTATGAGACGCGTAAAGAGCTATATCATTTTTTACAAGCTCCTTTAAAACATATCCCTGTGGTGTGTCATAATTGATATTATTGGCGCCTCTGAAAAGTATGGGATGATGTGACAATATCATATCGGCTCCTGTCCTTACAGCCTCATCCACCGTATACATATTCACATCAAGCGTCAGATAAAGCTTTTTTACCTCCTTATTTATACTTCCGCATAAAAAGCCGGAGTTATCCCATGAATACTGTAACTCCAAGGGCGCGGCCCTTTCAATAATTTCAATAATATCCTTAACTGACAGCATTTTTAATAACCTCCGAAGCCCTGTAGCATTCCTTAAAATATTCCAGTTTAATTATATCACAGTTTTCGGATTTTTCAAGACCTTTTATTATTTTTATAAATTCTCTCTGTTTTTTATCAAGAAGTGCTCCGAATTTTTCATGGTTATAAAGATAAGGCGGAAGATGATAATCAATATCCTTTTCAAAAGGCTTCTGTTCTCCGCTTTTTACAATTAAAAGATTATATACCCTGTGTCCCTCGCACTCAATATCCTCTTTTTCAATGGTAAAGCCGTTTTCAAGAAGGTACTTTCTCAGCTCATACTGTGAATTCATAGGCTGTAAAATAAGCTGTGATGCTCTTGCTATGGCTTCGTCCTGTCTTATTATTTCCTCTATTAATTCTCCGCCCATGCCGGCTATTATGATCGTATCCGCCTCTCCCGGCTCAAGAACCGACAAGCCGCCGCCAAGCCTTGTTTCTATCCTGCCGCAGAGTCCGTATTTTTCTATATGACCCTTAGCTATGTCAAGCGGGCCCTTTCTCACATCTGAGGCGATAACGCGCTTTGCTCTGCCGCTTCTTATAAGCTCGATCGATACATACGCGTGATCGGTCCCTATATCCGCCGCTGTATCAGCGTTTACATAATTGATTATACAATTCAGTCTCGGTGTCAGCATATTTTCATTCGTTTTAAAGTTATCAACAAAATGTGAATAACTTAATCCCCTTTCCTTACTCCCGTTTTTATGCGGTTTATTAAAAATTTATCCACGTTTTCCACGAGTTATCCACACTTTTTGTCACACAGGTGTAATAATAAACCATAAAAATATGGTAAACCATGATTTTTGGCTTTATTAAGCCGTTTTTTATTTTTAATTTTATAAACATAAAGTGTGGATAAGTATGTGGAAAATGTGTATAACTTTTTTCATATCGCGTTTTTATGCCATTTTTTATGTTTATAAGTGTAAAAAATGAAATGTGGATAAAAATTTTAAAGTTTACATAATTATACCACCGTTAACAGGAATATCCGCTCCCGTTATAAATCCCGCAGCTTCT
>JBJEFT010000440.1:0-4126 GCA_051874315.1 Candidatus Ornithomonoglobus sp. | reverse complement strand
AGCTTCCCATCTCTTTACCGCCGCGGAGCGTTCACGGAAATTAGTATCTGTTTCGGTGAGAGTTTTCTCAGCTGCTGTGCGTTCACGGTTATCAAGCTCTGCCGCGTCATCTATGCGCTTCTTAGCATAATCACGGTATTCTTTAGAGAATAAATTAAGCTGTGCCTGCAAAGCCCTCCGTGCCTCTTTCTGAATTACGGCAACCTTGCCGGTAGCAGACATCTTATAAAACATCGACATAGCTTCGGTTGCCTGTCCGTATTGCGTAAGCTTCTTGGCTCTCGCGTCCCACAGCTTCGCGGCTCTCTCATGGTCTCCGACAACATTGTCAAGCTGCATTATAACAATATTTGAAATTGTTACATCCTCGGCAGTGTAATCCTGCTTTGTCTCAATATAGTCCGCCAGCTCATACAAATTCGAGTGAGCAACAACAGACATAGCCTGTTCATAAGTTTCGGCATGATGCGCGACTTTATAAAACGAATCGGAGTTTGACTGCACATAGCTCTTAAGCTCTTCAGAAACAGCAGTGCGCCCGACCTTTGCCGCCGGGTTGCGCATACGCATATCCAGAAGATTATCGGCAAAAAGATTAATCTTGTTGATCTGCTTCCGGGCGGCGCTTATAGTTTCCTTTGCCGCCTCAATCTTTGCCGCGTCGGTTGAAGTCGTTTCGGTATAATGCGCCTCATGGATTTTATCGCGTACTCTGAGGGTTGCCGCCTCGCGGACAGTCGTGTAAATTCTTGACGTTATCGCCACCATATCAACCGATGAACGGCCGCGCCCGGCGGTCTTTGCCTGAACAACCGCATTGACCTCCTGAACAATATCATTCTGCGCCGCGCTCAGATCATCAGCATCGGTTATTCTGTCAATGACCGACCGCGTAATATCCGAGAACGCTTTGACCTCGCCCTCTGTAATACCGTCAACACCAAGATTACGGAACCCTGTTTCAATGTCGCATTTATAAACACGCATATCGGACTGTCTGATCTGCGTATCGGTATATTCCGCCGCCGGCTGTTCCTCCTTAAAGCGAAGTATCATCTTGTCGGTATACTCGCGGCGCATATCATCGGTTATGATCTCATGCGCCTTTATCATGGACCCGCTTTCGGGATCACGTTTCAGCTCACCGTTAAGGAGATAGTCAGAGGTCCTGTCAAGATAAATACGCGCTTCATTCTCATTGCCGCCGCCGCGAAGTATTGTAAAACCCTGACGCATATTTTCAGCGGCGGTATTATATTCAGCGCCGAATCCTGCATTTTCTATATGACCTCTGTTTGCAAGCTCCAGCATATACCGGGGAGTTGATATACCGAGTTCGGTCAGATCCTTAACACCGGCGTCATCCGTACCGGCAGCGATCCTGTGCAGCTTACCGTTCTTATATGCCTCCTCGAACTGATTTACAAAGCGGCTTACAAATGAATCCGGCGCATCCTTTTTGTAATGCTCCAAGAGAATATTGCCGCCTGTTTCAAGTTTTGCGCGTCCGGCTTCATCGTTGCCGTTGTCAAAAGCCTTAAATGCCTGACGTGCAAGGTCAAGAACCTCAGCCTGTTTTGAGGTATTAAAGTCCTTATCGAATTTATTGCGGAACTCGCGCCTGAATAAATCAAGCTCATAATCAATACGCATTCCGTACTGGGTGAGATCGTCAACACGCTTCAGCCTGTGCATGGGGGAGGTATCTGAATATCCTGTTTCTCTTGCGTTCAGAAGCGCCGTTTCAAGCATTGACTTCATATTGCCAAGCTCCTCGCGGGTAACGGTAATTCCGGTATATTCGTCATGGTACTTTGACTTACCGAGATTTATAAGCCTATCGCGGATAGTGCTGACACCCTCATACATCGCGTCAAATACAGTAGGATTGCCCTCTGCAAGTCTCGCAAGACGTTCCATGCCCTTCTCATCGGCAAAGAAATTAATACCGAACTCCGCAGCAATATCAGCGTTTATAAGGTTCTCATCATAAGCCTTGCCCTGCGCTTCATACCGTGAAACAAAGTCGTTATATATTGTCTGATACCCGTTCTTTGTTACAAGCGATGCGGCATACTTGTTAAATGTCTCAGGCTGCGCAGCGGCAAGCGCATGCATAGCCTCATGATAAAATGTATTGACACGGTCAGATGTTTCGCGTGAGTTTAAATATATAACACCGTTTTCATAACGTCCGGCTTCACCTTCACCCAAATCCTTGACCTCAATGCGCACGCCTAAAAGATCAGCTATGCGTGTCATTGCGCCCGATGTGCTGACAGCTGTAATATTGTTAAGCATATCCTGAGCGGCAAGCTGCGCGTATGTGATTTTCTTCTTTGCGAGATACCTCTCCTGTAAGATTTCAGCGTTACGTCCGGCGGCTGTCTTGCCCTCCGGGTCAATCGCTTTCGCGGTTTTATAAATATCTGCGTATGTTATGCCGTCCTGTTCAAGCTGTCTGCCTCTTGCGGATATATCCGCCGCCTGTCCGAGACTGTCACCAAATCCCATAACAGCGCCCATCAATGCCCCGCTTACAGCAGCGTTAAGCATCGGAGAAAAAAATACATCCTTAACCGCAGAACCTACAGCCTTAGCTCTGGAATAACCCTGCGCCTCATACTGCTTAACGAACTGGCTGTAGCTGCTTTCATTACCCATGATAACGGTATCAGCAAGGTTTTCGGCTTCAGAGCTGGTAACACTGATCCCGGCCATAGTAAGCGAGTGAGTAAGCTCCGAAACAAGAAAGGACTTAAGCGCTCCTTCGGGGATCCTGCTTGTGATTTTTTTAAGAGCTGTGCCGGGAAGCTTAGAGAAAACAGCGTTGAGCCTTTTTGAGAACAATGCTGCATTTACTGCGCCGGTGAAGATGTTTGAAACAACAGCGCGTTTACTTCCGTAAGTACCGTTTTCAATCTGCTGCGCCTGCTTCTCTGACATACTTCTGCCGGAAGCGGAAACCATAGCAAGAGGCTTACCGACAACAGGAATATAACTAAGTATCATATCCATGCCGGAGGACTCCAGACCGTAAATCTGCTCATACCAGAACGAGAGATTTTTATGCTCTGTAAGCGACTGCATAGCGCCCTCTCTGATATGGTTCAAAGCTGCTCCGTACTGAGTGGAATTAACACCGCGCGGCAATCCCATAAGGTCAAGAGCCGTATTCTTAATACCCTCGCCGGATGCAATAGCTCCGATACCAAGCGGCTCAAATCCAAGCATAGACCGTATCTTATTCTCAGAGCCGTATTTCTCATATGCCTCGGAACGTTTTTCCTGTATAGCTTTGCTTATAAGCTCCGGCTCAAGAAGTTTAATATATTTTTCCGCTTCATCCTTGCCGTATCTTCCGAGGAGATAGTAATAATTTGCCCTCTGCTTATCGTCAATGAGGTCAGTAACATAGAGTACGGTATCACCGGCATAGTCTTTATAACGCGCATCGGCTTTGATTATGTCAAGATTAGAAACTCCGGGAACAGTAATAGACAGCTGATCCAAACTGTGTTTTAAGGTTCCCTCTTTGCTGTCAAGCCTGTTATCCTCTGACTGCATTCCGGCAGCGATATATTTATCATATTCATTCCCGAAAGTATACCGCTGAAAGAACCTTCCGTTTTCATCCTGATAACGTCTGTCAGTATAAACCTGCATTTCCGGCACGGCATCTTTACCCATTTTCATTCTTACAGCAGGTGACTGCGAATATGGATTATTCGGACTTCTGAAAACACTCTCACGAGTAGCAAATACAGAAGGTGTAAAACTAGAAGATGATTTGTTCTGCTGTAATCTGGCGGCAGTCTGCGCTGAAAATCTGCTTGAAGGAACTACCGGAGCAATCTGCTGCGCTTTTGCAGCATTCTGCTGTTTTTGTTCCTCTTTAGCTGCGGCAAGCTTTTGAGTAGTATCCGGCGAAAACCTTGACGTCGGAGCGATCGGAGCGACCTGCTGTGCCTTCGTAGTTTTTGAGGAGGAACTTGAAGAAGTGGTTTGTTTATTCGCTGCATTTTTAGCAGCAACAAGGTTCTGAGTTCCCTGAGGTGTAAACCTCTGTGTAGATGAGACAGAAGGTGCAACAGATTTACGAGCGCGCTGCTCCTCCGCTATTTTC
>JBJEFT010000439.1:0-4129 GCA_051874315.1 Candidatus Ornithomonoglobus sp. | reverse complement strand
GTTGCGCACCATAGGGTAGGCTTATAAACAATAATTTAGTTTTGATACAGCCCCTGTATGTTCATAGTGCTTCAAGTGCGGAACAGGGTGTTTAATACTTTGAACGGCTCAAGCTCTTTGTTGACGCCAAGACTGTATGCGGCTTCCTTTAGCTTATTGTATTCCCTCAATACCTCATCTGACGGTATGTCTGCCATAAGCCCCGCAACATCAAAATTAAGCTTTGCAGCGACCTTACCACCGGATGCAACGCATATTCCGCCCTTGCCGACAAGAGCATTGAGCGCGGCTGCCATATCCTCATCATTGTCGCCAACAACAATAATTTTATGAGAATCACGGTAATAGTTGGATGCGACAGCGCCGTTTGTTATACCATAGTTTGTAAGATAGAGGAAGCTCCTGTTTTCTCCGCTGCGGTCGACTATACAAACCTTGGCAGCATTATCTTCCTTACTTGCCGAAATTCTCTTTAAAGCGGAGGGATGTGGCCGAAACTCAAATGCCTCAAATTCATTATATATTCCGTGCTTAAAGAAATCCGGCGTAACGCTGCCGATACTGATGGTGTCAGTCAATCCCGATGCGTCCGCCGGCTCGGTCGTAAACAATGCCCTGCCGTCCTCTGCAACCTTAACACCATTTTTAAAAACCTGCTCTACATTAAAGTCAAATAGATTACTTACGATCATAAGGTCTGCTTTATATCCGGGGGCGATAGCTCCAACCTTGTCAAGCCCGTAGCATTTTGCGGCGCAGAAGGAAGCGACGGCGATCGCAACCACCGGCGGCAGTCCAAGCCCGACAGCGGTTTTTACCATATAGTCAAGTGTTCCCTCATTCAGAATATCCCCTATAAAACGGTCATCCGTGCAGAAGGTAAAACTGCGGAAATTGAGATTATTTACCGCAAAGATAAGTCTTTTGAGATCCTTTGAAAGAGACCCCTCGCGGATCGCAACGTAAAGTCCTCTGCTGATTTTTTCAAGCATTTCGTGTACGTCACGGCATTCGTGATCTGTGGTGACTCCCGAGCATATATACGCGTCAAGCTTTTTGCCGAAAAGTCCGGGCATATGTCCGTCTATATTCTTTGTCTGTATTCTTTTCAAGGATGCTTCATCGGAATTTATTATACTCCGCGGCTCTTTTCTTTCACTGATACCGATACATTCTCTGCCCAGCTCTTGGGCATCCTCGCAAGACAGCTCCCGGCAGTCAATCGGTAGTATTATCTTTATATCAAGCGGCAGACTTTCAGCCGCTTTTTCCATATATCGGATGCCATTCTTACCGCATACCATTGTGATTGCGCCGGGAACGGAAATTACAGTGGTTACCCCGCGGGGGACAACTGCCTCCGCGTACCGGCGCGGGGTAACTATTGACGCCTCAATATGGACATGCGAGTCAATGAATCCGGGGAGAATGTATTTTCCCGAAGCGTCAATAATATTTGCGCAGTCGTAGTCACCCACTCCGCATATCATTCCGCTGCGTACCAGTACATCCCGCTGAAGAAATCGTCCTGAAAATATATCGGCAACATAACCGTTTTTGATGACAAAATCAGCCGGTTCTTTTTCCATAACGGTCTTAATCAGTGTCTTAGTCATTATTGTATAACCTTTCCTTTTCTCTGTAGATACGAATCCCTTTGTTCGGACAGAATATATTCTTCCAGAACTCCGGTGTGAGAAGTATGAGCATGGGATAAAGCTCCAGACGTCCCGCAAGCATATCAAATATCATGATATATTTTGAAAAGCACGAGAATGCCGAAAAGCTTTCAGTAGGTCCGGCCATGCTCAGACCCGGACCTATATTGTTGATTGTTGCCGCAACCGCCGTGAAGGTTGTGGTAAAATCAAAATTATCTATAGAAACAAGCAGCACTGATGCGACGAATGTGAAAATGTATGCCATGATAAACACGTTTGTTGAGCGTATTGTTTCGTGAGCAACCGGCTTGTGTTCATTTTTTATAAGAACAACTCTCTTCGGGTGGAAGAAGAGCGTCATTTCCTTTTTTACTGTTTTAAACAGGATCGAAACTCTTGATACCTTTATGCCGCCTCCTGTGCTGCCGGCGCACGCGCCGATAAACATAAGCGCTACAAGAATTAAATTTGCGGTCTGCGGCCAGAGGTTATCGTAATCAATAGTTGAAAAGCCTGTTGTCGTTATAATTGAGGCAACCTGAAAAAACGTGTGCCTCAGCTTCTGGGCAAAGCTCATATCGGACAGGCAGCCGTTAGAAATTACTGAAATCATTATAAAAGCGCAGGCCGCGATTATAATGAGAAGATAATTTCTGACCTCTTCATAGGAAAGCGCCGATTTGAAGCTTCTGCGTATAAGAAGGAAATAAAAGCCGAAGTTTATGCCGAAAAGCGTCATAAAGACGGCTACAATCCATTGTATTGAAGCAGAATATCCTGCCATGCTGTCGGACTTTATGCCAAAGCCTCCCGTACCAGCCGTTCCGACTGCCGTTGTTATCGCGTCAAATATAGGCATTTTTGCAAATACGAGAAGCGCAAACTCCAGGACCGTAAGCGCAAAATATATTGCGTAAAGCACAAACGCCGTCTGACGTACCTTAGGCAGAAGCTTATCCACCGACGGTCCGGGGCTTTCCGCCTTCATTATGTGCATATGCGAGCCGCCGGTCATCGGAATCAGCGCGAGCAGAAATACAAGAACTCCCATACCGCCCAGCCAGTGGGTGAAGCTGCGCCAGAAAAGGGAGGCGTGTGAAAGCGATTCAATATCATCAAGTATGCTTGCGCCCGTTGTGGTGAAGCCCGACACTGTTTCAAACAATGCATCGGTGAAGTCCGGGATGTCGCCGTTTATTACAAACGGGAGACAGCCGAAAACACTGAGCATGATCCATGAAAGCGATGTTACGGCAAAGCCCTCTTTTGCGAAAAAATTCATACTTTTCGGCTTTTTTATTACAATCAGAGTACCGAGAAGTATACATATGAGCGCAATTCCGAGGAAAGGTATTCCCTGCGGCTCATTGTATATTACGGATACGGCAAAGGGGAGCAGCATAAACGCGCCCTCAATATTTAGTATCCATCCGAGTATGTATAATACCGACCTGAAATTCACAGTCAAAACGTCCTTTCCTTGCTTTATGCGAGAATGTCACGGATATTGTCAAAGCCGGAGTGTGTTGTGACAATAATTACGGAATCTCCCTGTTTTATACAGTCTGTACCGCTGGGGATAAATGATTTTCCGCCGCGGATAATTGAGGCTATAAGAAGGTTGTCTTTAAGACTGAGGTCCTTCAGAGGAACATTTGTGTATTCCGCGTCACCTTCAATTTTAAATTCAATAGCCTCAACTCTGTCGTCAAACAGACGGTAGAGCGTTTCAATGTTGCTGCCGATTGAATTTTTCTTAGCTCTTACATAGGTTCTTATAGTTTCAGCGGTCATGTAGCGCGGATATACAATACTGCCAAGCTCAAGAGCATTGATTACGCCTGAAAAGTTTATGTGATTGACCTTAGTAATAACCTTTACGTCCGGGTTGGTTCGGAGCGCATAGAGGGAAAGCAGAATATTTTCCTCATCAATTCCCGTAAGCGGTATAACCGCGCCGATCTGTTCGATGTCCTCCTGGAGAAGAAGCGATTCGTCTGTTCCGTCGCCGTTCACGATTACAACATTCGGCGGAAGCAGCTCGCTCAGCTCCTGACAGCGCGAAAGGTTTAATTCTATAATTTTAACCGAGATTCCGGAGCTGCAAAGATACTTTGCAAGATGATAGGACGTTTTTCCGCCGCCTATTATTATCACGGAGCTTACTCTGCGGCTGCTCATTTTTATTTTTCTGAAAAATCTGTAGGCGTTCCGCGGAGGCGCTATAATCGAAACAATATCCCCCGATACAAGTCTGAACTGACCGTTGGGGATTATGACCTCGTTTCCGCGCTCAACAACGCATACAAGGACGTCAAAGCCATCCCTGCCCTGGAAGTCCATAAGCTGCATACCGTTAAGACAGCTCCCCGCAGGGATTTTAAAGCGTATCATGTCCACAGATCCTCTTGCGAACGCGTTTACGGACAGCGCGTAAGGGAAGTGGAGTATTCTGTTGATTTCCTTTG
>JBJEFT010000438.1:0-17025 GCA_051874315.1 Candidatus Ornithomonoglobus sp. | reverse complement strand
AAGTTTGTTTCTATCCAGCTTCTTCTTCTTTCCGAAAGCTTTTCAAGCTGCGCATTCATTATCGGAATAACCTTGTCAACCAGCTCGCGCGAATGTGTAACAAGCAGCGCCGCGCTGTCGGGACCGTGCTCAGCCTCGATCATCCAGTCGCGCGCAGCCTTTTCCGGATCAGCCTTTTCGTCAGCTAAAACTATGATCTCTGACGGACCTGCCGGAAGTCCCGCATCTATGCTGTTTGCAAGAACTCTCTTTGCCGCTGTGGCATAGCTGTTGCCCGGTCCTAAGATCTTGTGGCACTTAGGGATCGTCTCCGTGCCGTAAGCAACCGCGGCAACCGCCTGGATACCGCCTACCTTATATATTTCTGTGATACCGATTATCTTAGCCGCGCAGAGGATAGCGTCGTCGACCTCGCCCTTCTCGTTCGGAGGCGTAACAACAACTATTCTCGGAACCTTTGCAACCACTGCCGGAATACCCAGCATACAAAGGACTGACGGGAACGAGCCTTTGCCGTGCGGCACATAAAGACATACGTCAACAATCGGAGTGGTCTTTTCGCCTACCATAAGACCGTCGTCTACCATTGTGAACCACATCTCCTCAGGGAGCTGCTTCTCGTGGAAGTCATAGATGTTCTTGTATGCGTACTCTATTGACTTTCTTGTCTTTTCGTCAAGTCTTGCGTAGCCCGCTTCAATTTCCTCCTCGGTGACCTTCATGGTCTCGGGTGTGAGCTGCACATGGTCAAACTTGGCTGTGTATTCTAAAACAGCCTCGTCGCCGCGGTCGCGGATGTCGTCTGAAACCTCTTTCGCAATTTTCATCTGCTCGGTAATGTCCTGTTCGGCACGCTTCATAATGAAGTCGTACTGCTCCTTTGTCATTTTATCGAGCTCATAAATATTCGGTGTCATAGTTCTGATCCTTTCGTTTATATATTTCAGCTGTTAAGGAAATCCTTCATCTTCTCCTTAAAGCTTTTCTTTTTAACATAATTCTTGTCGTCGTCAAACTCTCTGAGCAGCTCCTTCTGGTTCTGGCTGAGATTTTTCGGGACCTCAACCGTCACGGTTACATATTCGTCACCGTTGCCCTTGCCGTGAAGCACGGGGATGCCCTTTCCTCTCAGACGGAAGCGCGTATTGGTCTGTGTTCCCTCCGGGATGTCATACTCAACAATACCGTGAATTGTAGGAACCTGCAAGGTCGCTCCGAGCGCTGCCTGAACAAAGCTTATCGGCAGATTTACATATACATCGTAGCCGTCTCTGCGGAATATCTCATCCGGTCTTACGTTGAAAATAAGCTGAAGATCGCCGTTCGGACCGCCGTTTTCACCCGCGTTTCCTGCGCCGGAAATGCGCTGTACCTGATTGCTGTCAATTCCGGCAGGGATATTGATCTCAATCGTCTTATTCTTTCTTACGTTACCCGTACCGCGGCATGACGGACAAGGCTCCTTAATGATCTTACCCTTTCCGCGGCAGTTGGGACATTCGCTTATAACATTTGAGAAGCCGAACATTGTCTGCTTTCTCTGCTGAACCTGACCGGCGCCGTTACACTGCGGACAGGTTACGGGCTGTGTCCCTCTCTTTGCTCCCGAGCCGCCGCACTCGTCACACTTCTCATTGCGCGTGATGCTTATCTTCTTCTTGCAGCCGAATGCCGCCTCTCTGAAGCTGAGGTTTATATACTGGCTCAGATCGCTGCCGCGTCTGGGACCGTTTCTCCTGCTTCTTCCGCCGCCGAAGCCTCCGAAGCCGCCGCCGAAAATGTCGCCGAAGATGTCGCCGAGGTCGCCCATATCAAAGCCGCCCTGGAAGCCGCCCGCTCCGCCGAAGCCGGCATTACCGTCAACACCGGCGTGACCGAACTGGTCATAGCGCTGACGCTTCTCGTCATCGGAAAGCACCTGATATGCCTCGTTGACCTCCTTGAACTTTTCCTCAGCCCCCTTGTCTCCCGGATGAAGGTCCGGATGATACTTCTTACTCATTTTACGGAAGGCTTTCTTTATTTCATCGCCTGAAGCGCTCTTATTGACGCCGAGGACTTCATAATAATCTCGTTTTTCAGCCATACCTATGACCTACTCCTTTCGCTATTGCTTCTTTACAGCATACATTGTAATTATACTATATATTATTATATTTGTAAATAGTCAAAATGACAAAATATATATTAAAATGGAGCTGCAATTCCGCTATATGGTTCGTTGCTGCGTAGTATTATGCGAATTAACAGAACTATCGCCTATCAGAGCTGCGCAGCCGATTTCACTTCAGCGGGATTGGTGAGCTGTAACAAAACGAGCGGGCGCATTTGCACCCGCCCTGTATTATTTTTATTTAAAATCAATTCTTGTCGTCGTCTACTTCTCTGTAGTCCGCCTCATATACGCCGTCTGAGCCCGGAGCCTGCTGTCCGCCCGCTGCCTGTGACGGGTCAAAGCCCGCGCCCGGAGCGCCCTGCGGATTAGCCTGCTGATACATCTTCTCCGACATCTTATAGAACTTCTGAGTAAGCGTCTCTGTAGCCGCCTTTATAGCCTCAGTGTCTGTGCCCTTGAGAGTTTCCTTAAGCTTGTCGATCTCAACCTGTATCTCGCTCTTCTCCGAATCCGAAATCTTGTCGCCGAGGTCCTTCATAGCCTTTTCACACTGGAATACCATTGACTCAGCGCCGTTTCTTACCTCTACCTCTTCCTTACGCTTCTTATCCTCTTCAGCGTACTTTTCAGCTTCCTTAACAGCCTTCTCTATATCCTCGTCGCTGAGGTTCGATGAAGCTGTGATTGTGATCTTCTGCTCGTTGCCTGTGCCGAGGTCCTTAGCGGTTACGTTTACGATACCGTTTGCGTCGATATCGAATGTAACCTCGATCTGCGGAACACCGCGCGGAGCCGGAGCAATACCTGTGAGGTTAAAGCGTCCGAGTGTCTTGTTGTATGCTGCCATTTCACGCTCACCCTGGAGAACGTGGATCTCAACCTGTGTCTGACCGTCAGCCGCTGTTGAGAATACCTGCGACTTGCTTGTCGGGATAGTTGTGTTTCTCTCGATAAGCTTTGTGCATACGCCGCCGAGTGTCTCGATACCGAGTGAAAGCGGAGTTACATCGAGAAGAAGCACGCCCGTTTCCTCACCGCCGAGAACGCCTGCCTGACGCGCCGCGCCTACAGCAACACATTCATCCGGGTTGATACCCTTATGCGGCTCCTTGCCCATTTCCTTCTCAACCGCTTCCTGAACAGCCGGTATTCTTGATGAACCGCCTACGAGAAGCACCTCATCTATCTGCTTAGCTGAAAGATTCGCGTCTCTCATAGCGTTTCTGATACATACGAGAGTTCTGTCTACGAGGTCTGATGTAAGCTCGTCAAACTTAGCTCTTGTAAGATTGATGTTCATATGCTTCGGACCTGTCGCATCCGCTGTGATGAACGGAATGTTGATCTCTGATGTTGTTGTTGTTGAAAGCTCAATCTTTGACTTCTCCGCAGCTTCCTTAAGTCTCTGCATAGCAACCTTATCGTTTGAAAGGTCAATGCCGTCCGAATTCTTGAACGACTTGATCAGGAAGTCTATGATCTTCTGGTCGAAGTCATCGCCGCCGAGGTGTGTGTCGCCGTTTGTTGAAAGAACCTCGAATACGCCGTCGCCAATTTCAAGGATAGATACATCGAAGGTACCGCCGCCGAGATCGTATACCATGATCGTCTGATCCTTGTCGCTCATACCGTAAGCGAGAGCCGCCGCTGTCGGCTCGTTGATGATTCTCAAAACCTCAAGACCCGCGATCTTACCCGCGTCCTTTGTCGCCTGACGCTGTGAGTCGTTAAAGTATGCCGGAACAGTGATTACCGCCTGTGAAACCTTTTCGCCGAGATAGCTTTCAGCGTCGCTCTTGAGCTTTGAAAGGATCATAGCCGAGATTTCCTGCGGTGTATATGCCTTGCCGTCTATTGTTACCTTTTCTGTTGTACCCATCTTTCTCTTGATCGACATGATGGTTCTGTCTGCGTTTGTTACAGCCTGACGCTTTGCAACCTGACCGACGATTCTCTCGCCGTCCTTCTGAAATGCTACTACTGACGGTGTTGTTCTCGCGCCCTCGCTGTTTGTGATAACGTTCGGGTTACCGCCCTCCATAACTGCAACGCAGCTGTTTGTTGTACCTAAGTCTATACCGATTATCTTTGCCATTTTAATTTCCTCCTTAATTTGCAACCTTTACCATACTGTGTCTTACAACACGTTCATTTTTATAAATATAACCCTTCATAAATTCCTCAACGACCGTATTATCATCAATTGAGTCATCGTCAATATGCATTACGGCATTGTGAAGATTCGGGTCAAACTGCTCTCCCTCCGCCTTGATCGGCGTTACGTCAAGCTTTTCGAGGCAGTCGTTAAACTGCTTCATCACCATTTCGATGCCCTCCTTGAATTTCACGGCATCCTCTGATGTAACCTCTGTAGCAAGCGCTCTTTCAAGATTATCTCCTATCGGGAGAAGAGCTTCAACTGTGTCTATTACAGCATCCGCATAGCGCGCCGCTTTTTCCTTCTGAGTTCTGGTCTGATAGTTTGCATATTCAGCCATAAGCCTCAGATACTTATCATTCTGCTCCTTCAGCTGCTGTGTAAGCTTTTCTGTCTCTGATTCCTCAATGATTTCCTCCGCTTCAGTCTCAGCAGCTTCAGCTTCTTCAATTTCTTCATTTTTTATTTCTTCCGCCATTGTATCTGCCTCCTTCCTTTCGTCTATCCGTCATCTGTCATATATCCTATTAATTTGTCTATTTCATTAGATATCAAATCAAGACTTGCAAACACCTTCTCATAATTCATCCGCTTCGGCCCTATAACGCCAAGCTTGCCGACCGCCTTGCCGTCAAGCGAGTAATTAACGGTCACAAGCGAGCAGTCCTTTAATATCTCGTTTTCATTTTCAGTGCCGATTTTCGCTTTTATTCCGTCACTGTCGGTTCCGGCTATAAGCTGCTTTACCTTGCTCTTATCCTCAAGAAGGCTGAACATTTCCTGCGCCTTGCCGATGTCGCGGTATTCGGGATATTTCAGGATTGACTTCGCGTTTTCAACATATATCTCCGTGTCGTCAAGCTCGGATACCGCCTCATAAATATAGTGCATAACATTTATGAGAACCTTGGGCTCTATTCCAAGCCGCTGACAGGCTTCAAGCTGAATTTCGTTTATGGTCTCAAGCGTGATTTCATCAGCGGTCTTTCCTCTGATTTTCTCATTTAGCACCGCTGCAAGCTTTTCACACTCATCCACACTCAAATCAGCCTTTAAAATGCTGTTCCTCACGGTTCTTGTTACGATTATAAGCATCACCGTATGCTCCGCGATCGGAACAAGATCAATTTTTTTTATATCCATAACCTCGGAAACCGGGGCTGAAATAACTGTTGTGTAATCCGTCAGCGCCGATGCAAGGAAGCCCGCGCGCCTTATCGCTCTGTCAAGCCTTCCGATTTTTCCGGCAAGCTGCTGCTGGAGCTGCTCTATAGCCTCAACACCGAGCTTGTAGCGCTTCATAAGTGAATTTACATAGAAGCGGTAGCCTGCGTCCGACGGAATCCTTCCCGCCGATGTGTGTGGCTGGATAAGATAACCCATTTCCTCAAGGTCTGCCATCTCGTTACGGATCGTCGCGCTTGAAATGCCAAGCTCCTTCCTCTTTGAAATAGCCCTTGAACCAACCGGCTCCGCAGAACCGATATATTCGTCTATAATCGCCTGCAATATCAGCTTTTTACGATCATTAAGATCCATCTTTCTCCGCCTCCTTTTCCTGCGGAACAGATCTCCTTTGTATATCTGTTTTATCTCCCTCTTGTTAGCACTCAAATCAAATGAGTGCTAACAACTGTATATAAGATACCACTTTTTCTATCCTTTGTCAAGTATTTTATATAATTTTTAATATTTTATTCATAATTTTAAAAACTCGCACATTACGGTATTAGCCACATCAAGCCCGCGCTCAGTGAGCCTGCAGCAGTCCCCGGCGCGCTCCATTGCGCCGAGCGATATAAATTTTTTAAGCTCCGCGCCGTATATGCTTTCAACCGCGCAGCCAAAGCGGCGCTTAAATTCTGACGCTGAAATGCCATTTGCTTTGCGCAGACCAAGCATCATAAACTCACCTGTCATATCCTCACGGGTAAGTATTTCTCTTTCGCCGCTCCGGTAATTTCCCGCCATATATTCCGACAAATCACAGGTGTTGGAATATCTCACTCCGTCAAGATATGACGCGGCAGCCGCGCCGATGCCTATATATTCGTCACAATCCCAGTATTTCAGATTATGCCGCGATTCAAAGCCCTGCATCGCATAGTTGGATATTTCATACCGGTTAAAACCGTGTTCAGAAAGAAATGCCTTTGTATAATGATAAAGCTCCCTGTCGTTATCCTCATCCGGCATCGTATATATGCCCTTATCATACTTTTCCTTTATCGGCGTTCCGTCCTCAATAATAAGGCTGTAAACGCTGATATGCTTTATAGGAAGAGATACTGCTGTTTTAAGTGACTGCTTAAAGCTTTCCGCTGTCTGATACGGCAGTGACTCCATAAGGTCTATGCTGATATTGCAAAATCCCGCATTATTTAATTTCAGCGCCGTGTTATAAGCCGTTTCCGCAGTATGGATCCTTCCCGCGGCTTTCAGCTCCCTGTCGTTAAAGGACTGCACGCCAAGGCTCACACGGTTTATCCCGCCGTCAAGCATTGCCCTGATTTTCTCATCCGTCAGAGTTCCCGGATTTGTCTCGGTTGTCCATTCGTAATCCTTTGCGATATTAAAATTATCCCTGACCGCAACGCAGAGCTTGGCAATAAGCTGCGGCGGCAGAACAGACGGAGTCCCCCCTCCGATAAACACCGTATCAACCGCCGCGCCGCGGTATTCCTTCATTTCAGAGATAAGCGCGTCAATATATTCCTCAAACCGTCCCTCCTGTCCGGGGAATGAAACAAAATCACAGTATTCACATTTTCTCACGCAGAACGGTATGTGTATATATAAACCTTTCATTGTTATGATTGTTTTTTCTTGTCCCATAGATAACAACTCACTTTTGATTAATATATTTATTATACCAAAAATTTGTATATTGTCAATAATTTTCATCATTGTGCGTTAAATATGCAAAAAAATAAGGGCTGCTTCCACAACCCTCATCATTCGTTTTTTACGCAAGCTTAGCGAGCTTAAGAGCCAGCTGTGACTTCTTTCTTGCAGCCTTGTTCTTGTGAACAATACCGTGAGCAACACCCTGGTCAAGCTTCTTAGCAGCTTCATTGTACAATGCTGTAGCCGCTGCCTTGTCGCCTGCAACTGCTGCTGCTTCAAACTTCTTTATAGCAGTCTTAAGAGCAGTCTTGCGAGCAGTGTTGATGGCAGTCTTCTTCTCGATTACCTTAACACGCTTCTTTGCTGATTTAATGTTTGGCAAAGTTTACACCTCCACGAATTTAATACATAATACTATAATAGTATACTACATATTTCATAAAATTGCAAGAGTTTTATTTATTTTTTTTACTTTTTTCTGAATTGATTAACTTTGCCTGTTTCCGCCTGCCTTTTTTTATTCAAAACGACTAAAATCGTTCTACATCGCAAGCATCGCCTTAAAATACCCGAGACTTGCAAACTCCTTATCCGCCTGGGCGCTCACATATTTTTCCGTAACCGCGCTCAGCTCACTGTAATACTCCTCGTCCTTTACCGAAAACGCAAGCATTTTCTTATCCGGACAATTTATAATGTATCTCATTATAGATGCCGCTCCGGTAGATATTTTAATATCACCCGCATTCCTGTGCGCCCGGCATACCATACAGCCTCTGTCGGGGCTGAAATACTGCTCCTCCTCGCCGCATACGCCGCAATTCCCGAGCTGCGGCATAAAGCCTCCGGCGCACATAAGCTTCAGCTCATATACCGCTTTCAGCTTTAGATACGGCTCATTTCGGTATGCCGCCGCATACACCGTATTTAAAAACAGCGATAAAATTCTCCTGTCCGGGTTTGCCTCGCCAAGCAGCGCATAGGTAATATCGGCAAGATACGACAGCAGTGAAAGCTTTACAATATCCTCACTCACCGGATAGAAGCCGTCTATTATGTCCGCCGATGCTGCCGTCATTATCTCGCCCCTTGACGGGCGCAGCTTAAAATCACCGTAGCAAAGCAGCTGAAACGCGGCGGCGTTTGAGGTCTTTTTTCCCCTTACGCCGTAGCGCACAGCCTTGATTATGCCGTCGCTTTCGGTAAATATTGTAAGCATCCTGTGCGCGTCACCGTAATTATTCTGTTTGATTATTATTCCTCTGAATATTAAATCATCCATCAGATCTCGTCGTCATCCCTGTAACCGAAATTCTTAATAAGAAAATCGCTGTTTCTCCAGTCATTTTTGATTTTTACCCACAACTCAAGATATACCTTCTTGTCCAGCATCTTTTCAATATCGCCGCGGGCAAGCGTGCCTATCTTTTTGAGCATTTCGCCGTTCTTACCTATTATAATACCCTTGTGGCTCTTGCGCTCACAATAGATCGTGGCATTTATAGTCGTGATCTTGTCCTTCTCCTTCATGCGCGTGATCTCGATCGCTATTCCGTGCGGAACCTCCTTGTCAAGCAGCCACAGCATTTTTTCGCGTATGATCTCCGCCGCGATCGCCTTTTCCGGCTGGTCGGTAACCATGTCCTCATCATAGAACATAGGTCCTTCCTCAAGGTACTGTGTTATTGTTGAGATTAGTGTGTCCACACCGTCATTGTCCTTTGCGCTTATCGGGATTATATCGTCAAAGTCATTTATGCTTGAAAAATCGGCGATCATCGGCAGAAGGTCCTCCTTCTTGACCAGGTCGATCTTGTTTATTACAAGTATGCACGGGATTCCGAGCTTGTCTATATTTTCAGCGATCTCGCGTTCCTTATCCCTTATGCCGCGTGTTGCGTCAACCACAAAAATCACGACATCCGTGTCGCGCATACTCTCGTTTGCAACCTTGACCATGTATTCGCCAAGCTTGTTGTGCGGATTGTGTATTCCCGGTGTATCGGTGAATATGATCTGCTCATGCGCCGTTGAGTATACCGCAAGTATCTTATTTCTAGTTGTCTGCGGCTTATCCGATATTATCGCAATTTTCTGTCCCGCTATAGTGTTGAGTAATGTGGATTTTCCCACGTTAGGCATTCCGATCAATGCGCAGAAGCCTGATTTAAACTTGTTCTCCATTCGTTTCCTTTCTGTTTTGTCCCCTTCCGATCGGGTCAAAACTCCTCTATTTCTCTTGTCAGTCCTAATTTTGTCAAAGCCTCGTTCTGCTTTTCTATCATATACGCTTCGCCCTCCGGGTCATCAACATGGTCCCGGCCGAGAAGATGAAGCATTGAATGCGCCGTAAGGAAAGCCAGCTCGCGGCGCAGGCTGTGGTTAAGCTCCCTCGCCTGTTCCCTTGCGCGCTCTATTGATATTACAATATCACCGAGCATTACAAGTCCGTTTTCCGTTTCAAATTCAGCGTCCGTTTCCTCCCCGTCAAATTCAAGCATCGGAAACGACAGCACATCCGTGGAGCGGTCTATGTCGCGGTATTCCCTGTTTATCTCATGTATGCCGTCATTATCGGTAAAGGTGAGACTTATTTCCGCGTCAAAGTTACACTCCTCTCCCTCCATAACCGTTTCGCATACGCGCTTTAATTCCTCAAGCTGAGCCTGCGGAATTTCCTCGTCTGTTTCATTCTCCAAAATAAATTCAACCATTCGGCTTCCTCTTTCTCTTTTCCTTTTCCTCGTCGTATTTAGCGTACGCCTTGATAATAGCCTGTACAAGCGGATGACGCACAACATCCTTATCCGTAAACTTACAGAACGCGATACCCTCAATTCCTCCGAGTATCTTCATCGCTTCCTTAAGACCTGAGCGCTTGTCTCCCGGCAGGTCGATCTGGGTTATGTCACCTGTTACGATCGCGTGCGAGCCGTAGCCTATACGCGTCAGAAACATTTTCATCTGCTCCGGTGTTGTATTCTGAGCCTCGTCAAGAATGATAAAGGAATTGTCAAGGGTCCTGCCGCGCATATACGCCAGCGGCGCGACCTCGATCACGCCGCGCTCCTGATAGCGCAGAAAGCCCTCTCCGCCGAGCATTTCATACATACCGTCATATAGCGGCCGCAGATACGGGTCAACCTTGTTCTGTAAATCTCCGGGCAGAAAGCCGAGCTTCTCTCCCGCCTCAACGGCAGGTCTTGTGAGAATTATTCTGCTTACCTCGCGGCGCTTGAGAGCCATTACAGCCTTTGCAACCGCCAGGTAGGTCTTACCCGTTCCGGCAGGACCTATACCGAACACTATCGTATTCTTGTCAATAGCCTCAACATATTTCTTCTGACCAAAGGTTTTGGCTTTTATCGGCTGTCCCTTGATGTTGATCGCAACGCAGTCCGAGCCTAATTTTGAGATGTCAATTCCTCCGCCCTCCTGCTGCATGGAAATTGCGTATAAAATCTTCTGCTCGTCAATTCCCTCACCGTTGCAAAGCATCGTGATGAGCATATGGATAACATCGCCCGCGCGTTCTACACTGTCCTCCTCGCCCGTAATGCGCACCGCATTCTCACGCAGCGCTACGTTTACACCGAACGATTTTTCGATAAGCTTCATATTGGAATCCAATTTTCCGAAAAGCTCCGCCGCGTCAATGTTTTCCGGCAGCTCTATCATTCGTTTTATCAAATACTGTCACTCCTCTGCAGGCACTTCAATGCCTATGTTTTCTTTTAAACGCATCCGCAGCTCAACCTTATAGCTGCCGCCGCTGACGTCATATGTAAGCTGTTCTTCCTGCTTCACAGCTCCCGTACCCAGCTTTTTGCATATACGCTCCTCAAGCTGCTCCCTTGCGCGGTTAAGCACCTCGCGCTCACTCAGCTCATGCCGGGTCTCATTTATCTCATAAATTTTATGGACCGTAAGCGATATTCCCGTATAGCCCAGAAAAGGAATATCAAAATCATATGTCTGTGACACTGTGTCGCAGTCCTCAAAGCCGCCGTTTTCATCTCGGAACAGATCAATTTTCCGTCCGAACAGCGACGCTGAAAATCTTATCTTCTGACCGCCGGTTTTAATTCTCAGAGTTTCCTCCGTTGTGAAGGTACCGCTTTCATGCCGCACAGTTTCCGCGACAATATCCGCCTTGGAATGTACATACATATATTTTTCCGGATAGCCGTCCATGTACACCGCCGTTTTTCCCGAAACAAGCACATCTCCGGCGCTCACCGTCATTCCCTTGTTTACGCGTCTTTCGCCGCTTAAAACATCCGCCCGTTCTATATAGCCGTCACAGGCTGCTATAATATCCGTTGGAGTGCTTTTATCCGCTACGGCAGGCTTTGGCGTCTCCTCCTGTATCTGAAGCCGCGCCCGCGCTCCCTCGGTATAGAGCCACGCCCAGTTGACGCCGTCCACACCGTAAATTATCGCCGTCTTTATTTCATCAAGCTCGTCTATTCCGCTCTTTTTTGCTCCGACATACACGCCATGCCCGCGCAGTATTTCCGTGATTTTTGCGGTATCGGCGGAATATGCGCCGTCAATCTCCACACACCAGATATAATGAGGAATTATAAGAAAAAATATGCAGACCATTACCCCCGACACCGCAAAGCCGTATCTGAAGCGATAACCCTTGAGCCACTGCCGCAGCCCGTGCTTTGATCTGATCCTCACCCTTACCCCGCATTTATATGCAAGCCTCGGTATGCGCAGAAAATCGCGCACCTCCATTCTGAGCAGAAATCCGTCGCCGTCGGGAACAATGTTATCAATCCCCATAAAATTATGCAGACACATCGAGATAAACTTCTCTTTATTTTTGCCTGTTACTTCTATTATAACATATCCTGTTATAAATTTAAAGATTTTTTTGAACATTTTTTCTTATTCTCCCGATTTTTTCATATTTAACACCGGTTAAATCACCGTTTACAACCATTCTGTTGACATCAATAGCGATTATTCTCAGCCCAACACCGCAGACATACATTATTCCGTCATTCATTTTAACGCTGATTTCATTGTCGTTATAGCCTAAAAGACCCTTATGGTTTTCTATATATACCTCTTTATCGCCGCAGACCGACACTTTCGGGAGATCCATTATAACATCCTTGGGTATCCGCATTTTATCCGCAATATACTCGCTCAGTTTTTTCATGGCGCCCTCTCCTTGTAATTCAATTCTTTAATTTATATGCGTATTTTGCCCGATAAATGAATATACATAAAACCACAGGGGTGATCTTATGAAAAAAACGTTTTTCTATACAGCCGTAATATTAATAATCGCTCTCATACTTCTGCGCGCGGATTTTGTTATACGCTACGCAAGAGACGCGATGGAAATGTGCTATATGCTCATCATTCCCACATTATTTCCGTTCTTTGTGTGCTCAGGTCTTTTAATATATTCCGGCTTCGGGTCGGTGCTCGCCCGCGCCGCTCAGAGGGTTATGCGCCCGCTCTTTAATGTCGCCCCCTCAGGAGCTGCGGCGTTTGTGCTCGGAATAATCAGCGGCTTTCCCCTCGGCGCAGTTACGGTATGCCAGCTCTATCGCTGCGGGAGCCTGTCAAAATCGGAAGCGGAGCGGCTTCTTGCCTTCTGCAACAATTCAGGTCCCCTCTTTATAATCGGCTCAGTCGGCACCGCGATCTACGGGAAGCTGTCCTACGGCGTAATACTCTATGTAATTCATATCATATCCTCCGTAATCGTCGGAATTGTGTTCCGCTTTTACGGCCGCGGCAGGCATAATTCTCCCCCGACCCGTCTTGACACCGCCGAAATGCCGCTTAGTGAGGTATTTTCCACAGCGCTCTCCAATGCTTCAAAGAATATAATAACGGTATGCTTTTCAATAATATTTTTCTCTGCGATCTCCCGCGCGCTGCTTGATCTGCTGCCGCTTCCGCCCCTGCTTAATTCCCTCGCCTCAGGAATATGTGAATTTTCAACCGGGACGCTGAAGATTTCCGTGCTTGACAGCAGCATGTACGAAAAGTTCATTATGACCTCGTTCATCGTCGGATTTTCCGGCATAAGCGTGCATCTTCAGGTCATGGCGGTAACCGCCGGCTCGGGATTAAGCCTTAAACCCTATATTCTCGGAAAGCTGCTCCACAGCATAACCGCGGCGGGAATAACCGCAGGCGCGCTGTACGCGTTTCCTGTTTCGGCATATGTGTTCTCCGACAAGGCAGAGGTTCTTTCCTTCTCCTGTGTTGTAATACCGCTTATGATCGCGGCAAGCGCCGCTGTAGTATTTATGCTGTGGTGCTGCTGCCGGATAAACTCAAAATATGATACATAAGACTGCATACACAAAAACAGCAGGAAAGGCATCTTCTTTCCTGCTGTATATTTATTATTTATTATTTATTATTTATTATTGCCGCAAAGCCGATTCAGCTGATATGCAGCTTCTCTATCTGGGCAGTATCCATACCTGCGGCCTTCATTGCCTCAATTACCGCATTGATACCTTCCGCTCTGCCTTCCGCTCTGCCTTCCGCAAGACCTGCTGCACGACCTTCCGCTCTGCCTTCCGCAAGACCTGCTGCGCGACCTTCCGCTCTGCCCTCTGCAAGACCTGCTGCACGACCTTCCGCTCTGCCCTCTGCAAGACCAAGCTTCTTTGCATATTCAAGAGCCTGCGCCTCATCGTGCATTGCCTTCTCACGGCTGTAGGCAAGATTGCGCAGTCTGGCATCCTCGCTGTAATTGCGTATTACCCGCACTCCCTTCTGAATCGCAGGATTTTCTGTATGAGCCAACATTTCCAAATCACCGTCACTTTCCGCATTGAGCAGCTGCAGCCACGTTTTCTGCACATTTTCAGAGTCAGGCTGCTTGCCTATCTTCGTCAGTTCAAAAAAATGTATCTTGCACTTATCCGTTAATATAAGATTATTCTTAATATCCGCCATTGTAAATTCCGAATGATAATCCTCTATATCAAACAAATTAAAATTAACAATCGCTATTGTTATCGTTTCCCTGATATCGGTATATGATTCATTCTTTTTCAGCTGATTTCCGTAGCTGTGCGCCCAATAATACAATATTCTTTCCTTGAAGCTGCCGTGATTATACAGCTGAAGCTCAAGATTTACCAGTTTGTCATTTACTGTGAGCTTTAAATCAAGTCTTGTGAATTTGCCGTCTATTTCTTCCGGAGATATTTCCGGATTTTCTATAACAAGCTGTTTTATATCCTCGTCAGGAATACCCAAAAGCGCCGATATAAGAGCTCTCAGCAAATCCTCATTATTCTTGTCTGTAAACATTGTTTTAAATACAATGTCGGTTTTAGCTTTTACTATTTCCACCGGAATCACCCCTTCATTGCTTCTTTAGTTAAATTATAGCATATTTTTTTTGTTTTGTCTACTGTTTTATCATATGCTTTTCTATATCTTCTGCAAAATAAAAGAAAGAAAAGAAACAGACATGATTTTTAAACGCACTTCGGCTCCCCTTTTAAGGGGAGCCGAAAGCTTAATCTATCATATTAACTACATTATCAAACGACAGCTCGTCACTGAAAAGAAACTCGTCATATATCGCGTCAATATTATCCTCATCATGCTCTATCTCAATAGAATACATTCTCGCGCACTCCCCTAAATCTCCTATCGCATTTTCAAGCGCGATAATTGTCATGGCGCTGAGAACGGCAAGCTTCATTTTATCCAGAACCTCACAGTCAAAGGCGCCCTTCAGAAAATAGCGGTATACGAAATAAACGGCAAGCTGCTCGCCCTTTATCCGATCAACCTTGTGATGCGGCTTTTGTTTCTCATGCTCCGCGGCACATGAAAGCATATCCTTCCATGACGGATAAAGGTTTTCAAGTCCGCTTATAAATTCAATAAAATATTCAAGGCTTTCATGCTTCTTAAAGCAGTCATGGGGCTCGTATTCAAAAGGCTCATAATTGTTTTCATTTATTCTGTCCTGCAGCTCACAGGCGTAATCAAGCGCAAGCCGCATACGCCTGAATATATCCGTATCACGGTTCTGCAATATCTCAAATATTTTCTCCCGCGCATTATAAATAAGTCCGAATATCGGGTGTGAGCATTCCCCGCTTGTTCCGGTAAACTTAACCTTGTCCGTATTATTGAGAATAATTTCAGCCGCAGCCTCGCAGGAAAGCGAAATTCCGCGCTCGGAATAATCCTCCCAGAGCTCGGTAAATCTCGGATATTCGTCGCAGACCACGCACAGCTCATGACCGTTTAAAGCCATTTCACACCAGCCGTCGGGACTTAACAGAGGACAGTGTCCGTCCCTGTGCACGAACACATTTTCATCATTAATTGACGCTCTTACGCGGTCGCCGAGCTCACCCTCAATTTTTTCAAAGCGTTCGAGAGCGTCCTCGTCAACCTCAATCTCCCAGCCGCCGCGGCAGCAGTTATGCAGACATTTTCCGCCTATACACTTAAACTTATCGTAATAATCAGGCGTTACCATCCGACCTCACCCTTTCAAGCATATTTACGGCATAATCCCTTGTTATAGGATTATAGGCATACGGCGCTATTTCCGCAAGCGGCGCGAGAACAAATTCACGCTTTGCCATTTCAGGATGCGGTATTGTAAGCGTATCGTCATGTATCACAACATCATCATATAATAATATATCCAGATCCAGTGTACGCGGTCCCCAGTGAATTTTGCGCTCTCTGCCCGCCTTGTTTTCTATCTCATGCAGAAGGTCAAGCAGAGCGTGGGGCGATAATATGGTTTTAAGCTCAATACAGCCGTTAAGGAAATCGTCCTGCTCCACACCGCCGTAAGGCTTTGTAACAATATAGTCAGAAACACGTTTTACAGCGCAGAACTTGTTTTCCTTTAAGGAATTAACGGCAAAATCCAGATATGCTTTTTTATCGCCCATGTTTGAGCCTATGCCGATATATGCCGTGCTTCTTTTGCGGCATATATTCACCGCCACCCTGTCAAGCGGCAGGCCTATGGGCGCCCACGGCTTTTTAAGGGTTACCTCTGCCATATTAAGCATAGGGTATCTTACAAGCAGCGCGTTTGCGATGTTTTCAGCCGCCGCCTCAATCAATTTACATCGGTTTGTCCTGGTAAATTCGGTCACATACGCGCAGACCTCGGCATAATTTACAGCCCTGTTAATATCATCGGTTTCTGCCGCCTCGCTCATATCTGCATAGAGCTTTAAGGAAATAACAAACTTCTGTCCCATTGTCTTTTCCTCGGGCAGTACACCGTGATTTGCAAATATTACAAGATCACGTATTTCAATACAATCATTCTGCATCACTCTTAACCTCTTCCTCCGATACACTTTCCCGCAATATCTGATTTTTAAGAAGCTTTTCTATTGTGTCCTCAGCTCTTGCAAGTCTGAGATTATACTGTTCAAACTCGTCCATCACGCGGTTATGGACATCCTTCAGCTTGCGGACAGCCTCCTTTGTCGCCTTATGCGTATTGCTTATCGTGAGTATTGAAGGATTAGTGACCCTGTCAAGCGTGCCGCGCATTGCGTTTACGGCCTCCGCCGCGCCTGTTGTTGATGCTGCCAGCTCTCCGGTTTTCTTGTATACCGTGTCATTAAGTCCTGCAAGTGTTTCCTCAACAGCCTCAAGTCTGCCGCTTATATCCGCTGTCCTTTGCTCCATACCTGATACCGTTGTTTCCAGCGTACCAACGCGGTTGGCAAGCGTCTGCATTACGACACGGCTGTCCTTTATCTGATTAAGAGTTTTCTGTATATTTTCATAAATAAGAACCAATAATTCGTTATCCGATCCCATAATAACCTTCCTCCCATTATAAGATATTACTCAGTATATCACATTTAACATAATAATTCAACAACCGAAAAGAATTTTAATAGGGTAG
>JBJEFT010000437.1:0-4136 GCA_051874315.1 Candidatus Ornithomonoglobus sp. | reverse complement strand
AAGGGAGACGAGCTCACAAAGAAAACCTTCTCAAAGCTTAAAGAGGCTCCGGTAAACTTTATAGGCAACATTGAGGGCCGCGACGTTATGGAGGGCACAGCGGACGTTATGGTCTGCGACGGCTTTGTAGGAAATGTGGTACTTAAAACGGTCGAGGGTATGGGTCATGTTATAGGTCGTCATCTTAAAAATCTGTTCATGAAGAACCTGAGATCAAAAATCGGCGCGCTGTTCGTAATGGACGGTGTCAACGAGTTCAAGAAGATGATGGACTACCGTGAATACGGCGGCGCTCTGCTTCTCGGCTGCAAAAAGCCGGTGATCAAGGGACATGGCTCATCGGACGCTCTGGCGGTATTCAGCGCGATAAGACAGGCTAAAGCGTTTGTTGAAACGGACGTTATAAGCGGAATAACAAACAGTATTGTAAACAATATAACAGAATGAAAGGAAATGTGAATAATGCCTAATACAGTAATAGCGGGAACAGGCTTCTATATACCCGAAAAGGTTTACGACAATGCGTATATGGAAAGTATTGTTGACACAAATGACGAATGGATAACAAGAAGAACGGGTATCAAGGAGCGTCATGTATCGGCAGACGATGAATATACGACCGATATGGCGACGGTAGCGGCAAAAAGAGCACTTGAGAATGCGAAAATGACTGCTGAGGAGCTTGACCTCATAATCTTTGCGACGGTAACTCCGGACTATTTCTGCCCGTCATGCGCGTGTGTTGTTCAGAACAATATCGGAGCGGTGAACGCGTCGGCATTTGATTATAACGCGGCATGCTCAAGCTTTGTGTTCGGTCTCCAGATAGCGGACAGCTTCATAAAGGCGGGAACCTATAAAAAGATTCTTATTATCTGCGCCGATACTCTTACAAAGGCGACGGACTACAAGGACAGAGCGACCTGTGTTCTTTTCGGTGACGCTGCGGGCGCGGCGATAGTAACGGCTGATGAGGAGCGTCAGGGCGTTATCGCAACGGTGACCGGAGCGGACGGCACAGGAAACAAGGCGATAACAAGCCTTGCCTTCAGAAATGATTCCGAGGAGCTTGAAAAGAGACTGGGCGGACGCAAGGAAACTATTTTCATGGCAGGTCAGGCTGTAATGAAGTTTGCCGTTAAGGCAATGGCTGACGCGTCGGACATGGTTCTTGCAAAGGCGGGACTTACCTATGATGATATAAAGCTTGTAATACCGCATCAGGCAAACTACAGAATAGTTGACAGCGCTATAAGAAGAATGGGCATTGACAGAGAAAAGGTATTCCTTCACCTCGAAAAGTTCGGAAACACATCGGCATCATGTATTCCGGTAGCTCTTGCGGAGGCTGCGGAGCAGGGACTTATAGAGCGAGGCGACAAGCTTATTCTTGTAGGCTTCGGCGGAGGCCTTACATGGGGCGCGGCATTGCTTGAATATTAATGGAATAATATAAAGGAGAGAGTCAGACAATGAACAGATTATGTGAAATACTCGGAACAAAGTACCCTGTAATCCAGGGCGGTATGGCATGGGTCGCAACGGCGGAGCTTGCGGCGGCTGTATCAAACGGCGGCGGTCTCGGACTTATCGCTGCGGGCGGCGCTCCGGCAGACATTGTAAGAGAGCAGATACATAAGTGCCGCGAGCTTACAGACAAGCCCTTCGGTGTGAATGTAATGCTTATGAACCCGTTTGCGGACGATATAATGAACATGCTTATGGAGGAAAAGCCGGCTGTTGTGGCGACAGGCGCGGGCAATCCGGCAAAGTACATGGAAGGTCTTAAGGCAGCCGGAATAAAGGTTCTTCCGGTTATCGCAAGCGTGGCAATGGCAAAGAAGATGGAAAAGCTGGGCGCGGACGCGATTATTGCAGAGGGTACCGAGGCAGGCGGACATATCGGCGAGATCACGACAATGTGTCTTACACCGCAGATCGTTGACGCGGTAGAAGTTCCGGTCGTATGCGCGGGTGGTATAGCTGACGCGAGAGCGGCGGTTGCGGCATTCGCTCTGGGCGCTGAGGGTATACAGGTAGGCACACGCTTTATCTGCTCCGATGAATGTATCGCGCACGATAACTACAAGCAGGCAGTTCTTAAGGCTAAGGACCGTGACGCGGTCGTAACGGGACGCAGCACGGGCGCGCCGGTAAGAGCGCTGAAGAACGGTCTTACAAAGGAGTATGAAAGACTTGAAAAGTCAAACGCTCCGTTTGAGGAAATCGAGGCTCTCGGTGTGGGCGGCTTAAGACGCGCATTTCAGGAGGGCGACGTCAAGACAGGCTCGCTTATGGCGGGACAGAGCGCGGCGATGGTGAACAAGATAGAGCCGTGCGCGGACATCGTTAAGAGCTATTTTGATGAAATCGATAAGATTCTTGAAACAGTTAAAAACAATATGTCAATATAAAAAGGAATAATGAGGTCATAGAATGGGAAAGATAGCATTTTTATTTGCAGGTCAGGGCAGCCAGGCGCCCGGCATGGGCAAGGAGCTTGCGGAGAACTTCGAGTGCGCAAACGCGGCATTTGACGAGGCAAGCGAGGCATTAGGCTTTGATATAAAGGACATGATATTTAACGGTGATCAGGAAACACTCATGATCACCGAGAACACACAGCCGACGATCGTTACAATGAGTGTCGCGGCGCTGAGAGTATTGCAGGAAAAGGGCGTTAAGCCGGATGTTGTTGCCGGTCTCAGCCTTGGCGAATACACAGCTCATGTTGCGGCGGGTTCACTGAAATTTGCCGACGCAGTTAAGCTTGTAAGAAAGCGCGGAAAGTACATGCAGGAGGAGGTTCCTGTAGGCGTAGGCGCAATGGCGGCGATCCTCGGACTTACAGCCGACCGGGTAAGAGAGGCGGCAGAGAAGGCGTCTGAGGTCGGTGTCTGCACAGGCGCAAACTTCAACTGCCCCGGTCAGATAGTAGTTTCGGGCGAGGTCGCAGCGGTAGACAAGTGCTGTGAGATCGCAAAGGAAATGGGCGCAAAGAGAGCCGTTAAGCTTGCCGTTTCGGCGCCGTTCCACTGCGCGCTCCTCACAGGCGCGGGTGAAAAGCTTGCAAAGGAAATGGAGAATGTTGAGGTTTATGACATGGAGGTTCCGGTTATAACTAACGTAACCGGCGGCTATGTTAAGGATAAGAGCGAAATCAAGCAGCTCTTAAAGGATCAGGTTTCAAACTCGGTTCTCTGGGAGGACTCAATAAGAAGAATGATCGCAGACGGTGTTGACACCTTCATTGAGATCGGTCCGGGCAAGGCGCTTTCGGGCTTTATGAAAAAGATAGACAGAGGCATGACCTGCTATAACGTGGAGGACATGGCATCACTTGAAAAGACTCTTGCAGGTCTTGGTATAACAGAATAAGAAAGGAATAGGATAATGCTTAAAGGAAAAACAGCTATAATCACCGGCTCAGGCAGAGGTATAGGCAAGGCAGTAGCAAAAAAGCTTGCATCATACGGCGCAAACATAGTTATAAACGATATTCCGTCATCAACATATGCCGATGAGACGTGTGAAGAAATCAAGGCGATGGGCGTTGGCTGTATCTGCATAAAGGGCGACGTAACAAAAATTGACGATGTTAAGGCTCTCGTAGACGGAGCAGTAAAGGAATTCGGCACAGTTGATATATTTGTAAACAACGCGGGAATCACAAGAGACGGTCTTATGCTCAGAATGAAGGAGGAGGACTGGGACCTTGTTATGAACATCAACCTCAAGGGCGCATTCAACTGTATTAAGACGGTTGCGCGTCCGATGATGAAGAACAAGGGCGGCTCGATCATCAACATGGCATCTGTAGTAGGCGTTATGGGCAATGCCGGTCAGGCAAACTATTCGGCGTCAAAGGGCGGACTTATCGCTCTTACAAAGACGACCGCAAAGGAGTTCTCCGCAAAGGGAATACGCTGCAACGCTGTAGCGCCGGGCTTCATTCAGTCAGCAATGACAGACCAGCTCTCAGACGATGTAAAGCAGAAGTATTATGACGCGATACCGCTCGGCCGCTTCGGCACAGTAGAGAATATCGCAGACACCGTTGCATTCCTTGCATCGGATATGTCATCATACATAACAGGTCAGGTTATCTGCGTAGACGGCGGACTTGTAATGTAATA
>JBJEFT010000436.1:0-4136 GCA_051874315.1 Candidatus Ornithomonoglobus sp. | reverse complement strand
ATGGGAGCCTGTAAAGGAAGCGTTAAGAGAAGAGAATATGTATTACAACGAAGGCCTCATAAGCAAGGAATGGTATCTTGACACCGACGGCTCAAAGGCACAGGAGCAGTTCATTGCGGGTCAGGCAGGCGTATTCGGACTTTATCTCACAAAGTCACCGGATATAATCGCATCACTTAAGGAAAACGTTCCGGATGCGGAGGTTACCGTGCTTCCGGCATATATTGACCCGGAGATCGGACCTAAGGGCGGCAGAAAGGATAACCCGTTCGGACTTGTATCGGGTATCAACGCGCACTGCGAGCATCCTGAGGCTGTGCTCATGTACTATGAGTGGATGAACGACCACATATTCGAGATGCAGAACGGTATCGAGGGTAAGACCTATGAGATGGACGGAGACGTTCCGGTGCTCATCGACGGCTATGACGGCGAGGAGAGAATGAACTACAACTCCAACAAGGATATGTGGTGCGTTGTTATAGAGGGTAAGGACCTCGGCAATGAGGAGCTTAACGTTAAGGCTCAGGCGGAAACCTACGCTCCGGACGGCTATGAGGACCTTATTTACCAGTCGTATGAGAACTGGCTGTATGCGGGCAAGGATTATCTGTACTGCGACTATATCTTCTCAAGCCCGATAGAGTCGCTTTCGGAGCTTGCCGGAATACTTCTTTCAAAGTGGCAGGAGATCCACACTCAGCTTGTAAACTGTAAGCCGGAGGAATTTGACGCGCTTTATGAAAAGTACAGCAAGGAATATCTCGCTCTCGGTTATCAGCAGATACTTGACGAGAAGGAAGCCGTATACCAGCAGGAGCTTGAGGAAAAAGCGGCAAATGAAGCCGCAATGGAGGCAGAAGAGGAAGCTGTAGAAGAGGAAAAGGCCGAAGAAGCGACGGAATGAAAGGATAAATAGTTATATGAATAGATGTGAATTTTGGAAGAGATCCACAGCTGTTCTTTCGGCAGTCACACTATTGTTTAGTGTGACTGCTGTCGTTACAGCGTCGGATCTGAACGGAACAAAGAGTATAAAGTGTGAGGTGGGCGACGATCTCACTATCGGCGAATATGCCGAATCGGCAGCAGAAACGCAGAAGCTTATAGACGCAAGACCGGACATACAGCGCCGCGTTGAGGATATGGGCAGAGGTCTTGTGGCGGTCACAACGGATAACGGCGTTTTTGTTTCATGGCGCTGGAAGGGAACGGAGAGCATAGACGTAAAATATAATATTTACAGAAACGGCAAAAAGCTCAACAGCGAGCCCTTGAGCCTTACAAATTATACCGATATTGACGGAACCGCAAAGGATAAGTACAGCGTAAGCGCGGTTACGGACGGCAGCGAGGGTGAAAGGTGTGAGGAGGCAGCCGTATGGGACGGTTATCTTGAGGTGCCTGTTGAGAGCCCGGCGCCGGAGGATGTTGAGGGCGTAACGGGATATTATACAGCCGGAGACGCGTCCGCGGCAGACCTTGACGGCGACGGTGAATATGAGATAATTCTGAAATGGAACGCTATAGTCCTTGACGCGTCAAAAACGGGTTATACAAATGTATGCTATATTGACGCGTATAAGCTTGACGGAACAAAGCTGTGGCGGATAAACATGGGTCCGAACATCAGAAGCGGCGAGCATGACACACAGTTCATGTGCGCGGACTTTGACGGTGACGGCAAGGCTGAAATGGCGGTAAGGACCGCGGACGGAACAATTGCCGGAGACGGCAGCGTTATAGGCGACGCTGACGCGGACTGGTATAAGCAGGATAACGGAAAGAACCTTAAAGGCCCTCTTTATATCACTGTATTTAACGGTGAGGACGGCAGCGTTATCGACACAACAGACTACTGGCCGCAGAGCACAGGAACATGGTCTGACGGCAGGACATGGGATATAAGCTCATGGGGCGACGACTACGGCAACCGTTCAGAGCGTTATCTGGGAGCGATCGCAAGCTTTGACGGAGTGAACACCTCGTTTATTCTGTCAAGAGGCTATTACGACAGGACCTGTATCGGCGCATGGCATCTTGAGGACGGAAAGATCGTTAATGACTGGACCTTTGATTCGCACGACCGTTCGCCCGACGATGACAGTCCGTGGTACAGCGGTCAGGGCTATCACAACATGGTAACGGCTGATGTTGACTATGACGGCAAGGACGAGGTAGTGTTCGGAAATCTTCTTCTTGACGATGACGGAACACCTGTGTATTCAACAGGCTTAGGTCACGGCGATTCGCAGCATGTGGGCGACCTTGTGCCAAGCCGTCCGGGACTTGAGGTATACACCTGTCAGGAATATATCGGCGCGGATTACGGCTTTGTAATGCGTGACGCCAGAACAGGCGAGTTCCTTTACGGCATGAACACCGGCACCGATAACGGACGCGCCTGCACCGCGGATATTGACCCGGCATATGAGGGCGAGGAAGCGTGGTCGGCATACGGCGTGCTCACTGCGGCGGACGGAACGGTAATTTCAACCGACTATTCAATGCCGGCAAACTTCGCGATCTACTGGGACGGCGACATAGGCAGAGAGATAGAGGACGGAAACGGAGTTTACAAGTGGAATTCCGAAACGGAAAAGGTATATCCGATATTCAAGGCGGTCGGCGCACATTCGGTAAACGCGACAAAGTCAAATCCGTCGCTTCAGGCAGATCTCTTCGGCGACTGGCGCGAGGAGCTTATATTCCCGTCAAATGACGGCACAAGCCTGAGAATTTACACAACGACTATCCCTACAGCGTACAGAATACCGACGCTCACAAGCGATGACGAATATTACAACGCGGTGGCATGGCAGAACAGCTGCTACAACCAGACCACGCATCTGGGCTACTACCTCGGCTATGACACCGAAAAAATCCCGGTGCCGCAGGTATTCACAGCAGGTTCGGACGGCGAAAGGGTCACAAATCCCGATCTTAAAAACAGACGCTATTACAGCATAGACGAGCTGTATTTCGGCGACAGTGTCGCGCTTGCGCTTGATAATCCAACAGCGCTTGTAAACGGCGCAAAGACGCTTGTTGACGAGGATAATGACGCGGTAAGCCCGTATCTTGACGAAACTGACAGAACAATGGTTCCGCTCCGCTTTATCTCCGAGGCCTTCGGCGCAAAGGTGGACTATGACGATGAAACCGCGCAAATAACCATAGAAAGCGGCAGCACGGTTATAAATATGACACCGGGCGAGAGCGAATACACGGTAAACGGCGCGGCGAAGGAGATGGATACCGTTCCGGTAATAAAGAACGAGAGAACCTTTGTTCCGGTAAGAGTGATCTCGGAAACGCTGGGCAAGTATGTGGACTATTATGACGGACTTGTCTATATTTCCACCGTTGAAAACGGCATAACCGAAGCCGCGGCAGCGGAAAGCAAGGCGGCGCTTGAAAGCACAAAAAAGGCTGTCAAAGCGACTGATTACGCGGCGTTTGAGGATTACGGCAACCCGGAGGTCGGCATAACCTACGCGGTAGTAGAATCGATAACCTCGGACGGAACCGACGCGTCGGCGCTCTTTGACAGAGACGAGGAAACCTCGTGGACCTGTCCGGCAGGCGGCGAGGTAGTGCTCAATAAGGATAACTGGTTCGGAGCCGCGGCGGTGGTACTGTGCTTCGGTGACGATAAGCAGCACAAGTTCCACATCGAATACAGCGGCAACGGCGTGGACTGGCAGATCGCCCTTGCCGACCGCACAAGCGACGGCGAAGGCGGCGTATACGAGAAGTATTACTTCGGCTGCCCGCTCTATCCGACCTATCTTAAATATGTTTCAGAGGACGATACAGACACGGTAATTTCCGAGTTCGGCGTTCCGATACTGGATTAAGCTTAAAAGGAAGCGGTTGTTTAAGGAAACTGCTTCCTTTTTTAAATAATCGGATTTTACTATTGAAATTCTGTAATTATTCTGATATAATAATATCAGAATAATCAATGCAAAGAATAAAGGAGCGTGATAGTTATGATTATAAGGTCATCTACGGCTTTGAGAAACGAATATTCGGCTATATCAAATCTTGCTCATGAAAGCGGAGAACCAATATATATTACAAAGAATGGTGACGGTGATATTGTGATAATGGATATAGACGCATTTGAAAGA
>JBJEFT010000435.1:0-4150 GCA_051874315.1 Candidatus Ornithomonoglobus sp. | reverse complement strand
ATTACTCCGAGGGTTAGGTTTTAAGGTGTATGTGCTTGATAATGAAGAACAGATTGGAGGGATTATCGATGATATACAATCCTCATGATTATCAGAAATATGCGATAAAGTATATCGAAACACACCCGATAGCGGCTGTGCTGTTGGATATGGGTCTTGGCAAAACGAGTATTGCGCTGACAGCACTTTCCAATCTGCTTTTTGATTACTTCGCGGTACATAAGATTTTAGTTATAGCACCTCTTAGAGTTGCGAAAAACACATGGGGTGATGAAATAAAAAAGTGGGAGCATTTGAAAGAGCTTCGTTACAGCATAGCTGTCGGAACGGAAAAAGAAAGGCTGACAGCTTTGAATGAAAAGGCTGACATCTATATTATCAACCGTGAAAATGTGCAGTGGCTGATTGATAATACTTGCTTTGATTACGATATGGTGGTAATTGATGAGTTGAGTTCTTTCAAGAATTGGCAGTCAAAACGCTTTAAGGCGCTTATGAAAGTAAGACCAAAGGTGAAAAGAATAGTTGGACTTACGGGAACACCGTCAAGCAATAGTTTGATGGATTTATATGCGGAGTTCAAACTTCTTGACATGGGAGAACGGCTCGGAAGATTTATAGGACAGTACAGAGGTACATATTTCAGACCCGACAAGATGAATGGTCCTGTTGTCTATTCCTACAAGCCGTTGCCGGGAGCAGAGGAGCAGATATATAAGAAAATCTCTGACATCACAATTTCCATGAGAGCAAGTGACCATTTAAAAATGCCTGAACTCATCAGCACACAATATGAGGTGCGGCTTTCCAAGGAGGAAAGTAAAAAATATGAGGAATTGAAACAAGACCTTATATTGCAGCTGCCGAACGGAGAAATTACGGCAGCCAATGCGGCGGCTCTTTCGGGAAAACTGTCCCAAATGGCGAATGGTGCGGTATATTCTGATGATGAGAGCGTATTGGAAATACATAAAAGAAAGCTTGACGCACTGGAGGATTTAATCGAGGGCGCAAATGGAAAGTCTGTCCTCGTGGCATATTGGTTCCGGCATGATTTAGAGCGTATTAAAAAACGATTTGATGCGAGAGAAATCAAAACTTCGAAAGATATATCCGATTGGAACAGCGGCAATATTCCTGTGGCAGTCATTCATCCGGCATCTGCAGGACATGGACTGAATTTACAGCAAGGCGGTTCAACGCTTATATGGTTTGGACTGACATGGTCATTGGAGCTTTATCAGCAGACCAACGCGAGACTGTACAGACAGGGACAGAGAGATACAGTAGTTATTTATCACATAATTACCAAAGGCACTATTGATGAAAATATCATGAAAGCGTTAAAAAACAAGGATATAGGGCAATCCGCGCTTATGGATGCGGTAAAGGCACAAGTTGGAGGTATATGATGGACGGATATGAGTTATTGGCAGAGGCTATTATTTTACAGGCTGTTAAAGATTACAGAAAAGCATTAAAGTATGACGCGCGAGGACGCAAGCGTGAAATAGAGCAGTTCTTTAGAACAGAATATTTCTCGACGCTAACAAATATTTCGGGTGAAATGCTTATACATAATTTAAGAGCCGAAGTGAAGGAGGTTGTTATTAAATGACGGCAAGAGAATATTTGAGTCAGGCATACCGCATTGATCAGCGGATAAACTCTAAGATTGAACAGGTAGCATCACTTCGGGACCTGTCGTTTAAGGCTACAGCTACCCTGACAGATATGCCCGGAGGCAGTCGAAATGTTCATTCAAAAGAAAGCATTGTTGCAAAGATGATGGATTTGGAAAATGAAATCAATGCGGATATTGATAACTTGGTGGATATAAAGCGTGATGTTGTTTCTATGATAAATTCCGTGGATAATAAGGACTGTCAGCTGCTTTTGGAAATGCGGTATCTTCGTTTTATGCCGTGGGAGCGAATAGCGATTGAAATGCAGCGTTCGCTGAGAAGTATTTATCGTCTGCATGATAAAGCACTTGAAAAAATATCTCAAAAAATAAAAGTTGGCAGTTGATGTCACTTGATTACAATGTCAACTGTGGTATAATGGTAGTATGAGAATAGTATCAAGAGCCGGTAATAGTAATGCATCGGCTCTTTTTCTATGCAAGGAAGTGATTGAAATGCCATATAGACCAAGAACACCGTGCCGACATCCCGGCTGTGCAAAGCTGATTGACAGCGGTAAGTATTGCAGTGAACATTTGCCTCTGCACCCGGAAGTCACAAGGTCAGCAAGCAAGAGAGGATACAGTTCCAAATGGCAGAAGAAACGTAAGATGTTTTTAAAGAAACACCCGCTGTGCGAAAAGTGCAAAGCCGAGGGCAAATACATAGAGGCAACGGTGGTTGATCATATAATTCCACACCGAGGTGACGAGTGTTTGATGTGGAACGAGAACAACTGGCAAGCTTTGTGCAAGCCGTGTCACGATAATAAGACAGGCAATGAGGACAGCATACCAACATATCGGTACTGATATTTTTTGTGGGCAGGGGCGGTCATGATCCTAAAAATGGATATCCGCCGAGACCGCCGCCCCCCTTTCTGTGCATTTTCGCAAAATTAAAAAGGGGGGTTCAGACAAAGCCGCATTGAAAAAATCGTAGAATATATGAAAGGAACATATATCGCAGAGGTTTCAAATCGTCACCTATGCGATTTTTTTATGCGTAAATAATCATGACGGATAAACAAAGAGAACAAATACGAAAACTCCGCTACGAGGGTGCCGGATACAAGGCAATCGCAACGGAGCTTGACCTTTCTCTGAATACCGTAAAATCATACTGTCGCCGCAATTTACTTCAAGGGGCAGGCAGCGTGGCGGTAATCAACAATCTTGTATCGGTCGAGAAAGGTCTTGTATGCAAACACTGCGGCAAGCAGCTGCGGCATACAGAAGGGAAACGCAAGAAGGTGTTTTGCAGTGACAGCTGCCGTAAAAAACACTGGAAACAGAAAAAGGAGTTAGAGATGATAGAAAAAGTTGAACCCAAAGCTGTGGCAGACGGTATTGCCGTTTTCTGCGCACATGATAAAATAATTGAGACCGACAGCCTTGTCGGCAATCCGAGAAATCCGAACAAGCACCCCACTGAACAGATTGATGCTCTTGCCAAGATAATAAAGCGTCAAGGCTGGCGGCATCCGATAGTTATATCGAACCGTTCCGGCTTTGTTGTAAAAGGTCACGGAAGATTACTTGCAGCTAAGAAACTCGGTGTATCTGAGGTACCTGTTGATTATCAGAACTATGAAAGTGAGGCATCGGAGTATGCCGACCTCATGGCGGATAACAAAATACAGGAATTTTCGGAGCTTGACGAAAAGCTGTCGGCTGATATTTTGCAGGATATAAAAGACAGCGGTGATATTGATTTAGAGATGTCTGCTTTTACAGAGGCGGCTCTTGAGGAGCTTTTGGCAAAAACACAGGAAGGTGATGTCAAGGAAGATAATCCCGATTTAACACCGCCGGAAAATCCCGTGTCACAGAATGGAGATATATGGCTGCTCGGCAGACACCGTCTTATCTGCGGTGACAGCACAAAAGCTGATACATACGAAAAGCTGATGGACGGTAAAAAAGCAAACCTTATTGTTACGGACCCGCCGTACAATGTCGCATACGAAGGGACTGCCGGAAGTATACAGAATGACAGTATGGAAGATAAGAAGTTTCACGCATTTCTGCTTGATTCGTTTACGGGAATGTATAATTCTGCGGCGGACGGTGCGTCAATATATGTATTTCATGCTGATAAGGAAACTGTAAATTTCAGAACTGCGTTTTCAGAAGCAGGTTTCTATTGTCATCAGACGTGTATATGGGTGAAGGATGTACCAGTGCTTGGCAGATGTGATTATCAGTATGCACATGAACCTGTTCTTGTTGGCTGGAAACCTACTGCCGGACACAAGTGGTATGCCGACCGTAAGCAAAGGACGGTATGGAACTTTAACAGACCGAAAAAGTCTGAACTGCATCCGACAATGAAACCGCTCGACCTTATCGCATACCCTATAAAAAATTCAAGCGTTGTCAATTCGCTTGTGCTTGAGCCGTTCGGCGGCAGCGGAAGTACGCTGATTGCGTGTGATCAGCTTGACAGAATATGTTATGCGATTG
>JBJEFT010000434.1:0-4191 GCA_051874315.1 Candidatus Ornithomonoglobus sp. | reverse complement strand
TTCACAAACAGTTCACAATTCATCCATATAGCAGTCAGAAGCTTGTAATATTCTTACAAAAATATTAGCCATGAATAACAATTCATCATATATGAAAAAATATTCGTAAATCATGAATATTTATATTGACAAACAGGTCGAAAGGTGTTAAAATAAGATGAAATTGAAAGGGGCAGATTGACATGTGCAAGTATATCGAGAACAAAATATCAGCTTCACATATTATATCGGAACATCGTTCCTCTTTCTTTTAGTTATTAATTCGACAATGATTTCTAATCATTGTTTTTTTTTGAAATAAATAGTCTCTGCGCCGGACGCAGGGAATAAGTAAGAAGGGAGTTTTTCACCACATGAAAGGACAGTTGATTCTGGAAAACGGTCAGAGATTTACCGGAGAAATGTTCGGCGATATCAAGAACATTGTCGGTGAAATTGTGTTTACCACTAACATGACCGGCTATCAGGAAACACTGACAGATCCGTCATATGCGGGACAGATTGTCACAATGACATTTCCGCTTATAGGAAACTACGGTATTAATCTTGACGACAGCGAGGCAAAGCACACTAATTTAAAGGGATTTGTTGTCCGTGAAAAGTGCGATTACCCGTCGAACTTCCGCAACGAAATGAATCTTGACGACTATTTATTGGAGGAAGGCGTTGTGGGTATTGAGGGTATTGATACTCGCGCGCTCACAAGAATAATCCGCGATTACGGCTGTATGAAGGCGGTCATTATGCAGGGAGTTCCGTCGGAGGCCGAGGTTAAGGCTCTTATGGATACTCTTGACAACAGTAAGGTGATCCTCGAAACGACAACAGATGAAAGCTATGTTATAAATAACGGCGGTCAGCCGCATGTCGCATTTATAGACATGGGAGCCAAGGACGGTATTCTGCGCGATCTTAAAAAGCGCGGCTGCAAGATCACCGTATTCCGCGCTGATGTTAAGCCGGAGTCGATCTTAGAAATAAACCCGGATATGGTATTTCTCTCAAACGGACCGGGAGATCCTCTCGATGCTCCGGGAACGGTTGACACAATTAAGGCTTTAATTGGTAAGCTTCCTATATGCGGCATCTGCATGGGACATCAGATCATCGGTCTCGCGCTCGGCTGTAAGACCGCAAAGCTCAAATTCGGTCACCACGGCGGCAACCATCCTGTAAAGTATGCCGAAACGGGTATATGCTATATAACAAGCCAGAACCACAACTATATATTGACAGACTACCCCGATGATGTCGAGGAATGGTTCACAAACGTCAATGACGGCACCTGCGAGGGTATCAGGCATAAGACTCTGCCTATCGCAAGCGTTCAGTTCCATCCGGAGGCATCTCCGGGTCCTCTCGACTCAGGTTGGCTTTTTGACAGATTTTTGAAGGAGGTGCATTGAATGTTGAAAACATTCAATAGTTATGTTCGCTTGCGAACAAATAACGTAGGAGGTAAGATGATATGCCTTTAAATAAATCCATTAAAAAGGTACTCGTTATAGGCTCAGGCCCTATCGTTATCGGACAGGCTGCCGAATTTGACTATTCCGGTACGCAGGCATGCCGCGCTATTGAGGAGGAGGGCATAGAGGTTGTTCTTGTAAACTCAAACCCGGCTACGATCATGACAGACCGCGACATTGCAAGCGACACATATATTGAGCCGCTTACCGCTGAATATATAGAGAAGATCATCGCGCGCGAGCGTCCCGACTCATGTATCGCGGGTATGGGCGGTCAGACAGGACTTAACCTTGCGTGCGAGCTGTACGACAAGGGGATTTTTCGGAAATACGGTGTTAACGTGATCGGCACCTCGATAGAATCCATCAAGGAGGGCGAGGACAGAGACTCCTTTAAGAGACTGATGGAGAGAACAAATCAGCCTATCGCCCCGTCGGAAATCGTTACAAGCATGGAGGACGGCAGATCCTTTGCCGAAAAGATCGGCTATCCTGTCATCATCCGTCCGGCATACACCCTCGGCGGCACAGGCGGCGGTATCGCTCAGAACCCGGAGGAGCTTGAAACAATTCTTGCCCAGGGACTTCACCTTTCGCGCGTAGGGCAGGTCCTTCTTGAAAAGTCAATAGCGGGCTGGAAGGAAATCGAATTTGAGGTTATGAGAGACGGCGCGGGCAACTGTATAACGGTCTGCCCTATGGAGAACATCGACCCTGTCGGCGTTCACACAGGCGACTCGATCGTTGTCGCTCCTACTCTTACGCTTGCCGACAAGGAATTTCAGATGCTCCGTAAGGCGGCTATAGATATAATCAATTCAATCGAGATCAAGGGCGGCTGCAACGTACAGTTCGCGCTTAATCCGAACAGCTTTGAATATGCGGTTATAGAGATAAATCCGCGAGTAAGCCGTTCATCGGCTCTTGCCTCAAAGGCCACCGGCTATCCAATCGCCAAGATTGCCGCTAAGATCGCGCTGGGCTACAACCTTGACGAGATCACAAACGCCGTTACGGGCAAGACCTACGCGTGCTTTGAGCCGGCAATAGACTATGTTGTCACAAAAATTCCAAAGTGGCCGTTCGATAAGTTCTTCGGCGCAAGAAGAAAGCTCGGCACAAAGATGATGGCTACAGGCGAAATCATGTCAATAGGAAACAGCTTTGAGGCATCGCTCTTAAAGGGTATCCGCTCCCTTGAAATCAAGCAGTACACATTGGAGCGTGAATCCTCAAAGAAGCGTTCAATAAAGGAGCTGCGCGCAAGAGTTCAGGTTCCTGATGACGAAAGACTTTTCGACCTCGCGGAGCTTATCAGGCGCCGCTACAATATTGAAATGATCCATGAGCTCACCGGTATAGATATGTTCTTCTTAAAGCATATACAGAACATCGTTGAAGCGGAAGAGGAATTAAAGAAAATAACAATAGATACCATAGATGCCGATACAATGAAGCGCTATAAGAAAATGGGCTTCTCAGACCGCGGCATGAGTCAGCTTATGGGCTGCCATGTTGACGAGGTTTACGCAAAGCGCATGAGCTTTGACATAAAGCCGGTCTACAAGATGGTTGATACCTGCGCGGGTGAGTTTGAGGCGGTTTCACCGTACTACTACTCAACCTATGACGAAATAACAGAGTCCTTCCCGTCAGACAAAAAGAAGGTTGTTGTTATCGGCTCCGGTCCAATCAGAATCGGACAGGGTATTGAGTTCGACTACTGCTCGGTTCACAGCGTTATGGCGCTTGAAAAGGCAGGGGTTGAAACGATCATAATCAACAATAACCCCGAAACAGTTTCGACCGACTTCGATACCTCGGACAAGCTCTATTTTGAACCCCTTACAGAGGAGGATGTTTATAACATTATCTGCCTTGAAAAGCCGGACGGTGTAATTCTCCAGTTCGGAGGTCAGACGGCGATAAAGCTTGCAAACTTCCTCGCTGAAATGAACGTGCCCGTTCTCGGCACACAGCCGAAATACATTGACGAGGCTGAGGACAGAGAAAAGTTTGACGATATGCTCGAAAAGCTCAATATCAAGCGTCCTAAGGGCAAGGCTGTATGGACGGTTGAAGAGGGTGTTGCAGTCGCAAATGAGCTTGAATATCCGCTCCTTGTGCGTCCGTCATACGTTCTCGGCGGTCAGGGCATGGAGATTACAAGAAACGAACAGAGCCTTATACGCTACCTTGAGGACGCGTTCAAGAAGGACACAAAGAACCCTGTTCTTATTGACCGCTATCTCGGCGGCAGAGAAATTGAGGTTGACGCTATCTGCGACGGAACCGACGTTCTTATCCCCGGCGTTATGGAGCATCTTGAAAGAGCCGGCATCCACAGCGGCGACTCGGTTTCGATCTATCCTCCGCAGCATATTCCGGAGCGCATCATTAAGAAGATTGAGGATGTAACCTACAGAATAGCGCTTGAATTAAAGGTTATCGGTATGATAAATATTCAGTTCATCGAATACCGCGACGACCTTTACATTATTGAGGTCAATCCGAGATCGTCAAGAACAGTACCTTACATCACAAAGGTTACAAGCGTTCCGGTTATAGACATTGCAACAAGAATCATGCTGGGCGAAACGCTGAAGAGTATGGGCTATAAGACAGGGATCGCGCCTGTCACAAACACTGTAGCCGTTAAGGTTCCTATCTTCTCGACAGAAAAGCTGCCGCAGGTTGAGGTCACACTCGGACCTGAAATGAG
>JBJEFT010000433.1:0-4194 GCA_051874315.1 Candidatus Ornithomonoglobus sp. | reverse complement strand
CTTATCCATTATTATCTGTAACAGCAGTTCAGCGCATTTTATATCACTGAACACCACGGACATGAAATCATCATCGATCAATCTGAAATTCCTTATGTACTCCATATCCTTTTCATGCTGAAGCTTATCTTCTGTGCTGTCCATCGGTAATCACCGCCTTTTATTTAATAATACCATATTTTAATTGGCTTGTAAAGAGAAAATTTTAAAAAATACGCATATCCCGCCGCAGCAGCCGGATATGCGTATTTTCCCTTAAATCATATGCCCTCGCCCAATATCTCCAGAACAAACCGTTCTGTTTCCTCATCGCTTAAAAGCAGTCTCTGCTCCTCAAGCGTGGTGAAATAGTCATAAATCGAATTGACCGTGCTGCGCTCTCTGAAGCCGAACGCAAGCATCCCTTTTTTAGGGTGGTTATAGCAGTATGTCATGCTGTATTCATTATAGCAGGCAAAGCTGATGTTTTTGATATTGAATTTATCATCCAGTATCTTTAATTTGTAAATCCCTTTTTTCATAGCCCTGTACATCCTCTTTATCATCAGCAGCCTGTCGTCCGTATCAAACGGGTTGTAATACACTGCGGGAATTTCCGTAATTATTCCCGTTTCCATAAACCTTCTGAAGCCCTCCTTGGTACAGAAGCTGATCTCTGTTTTCCTTTCCATTCCCTCACGGTAGCGCCTTACTCTGTCAACTAAAAGGTCAACAGCCGTATCAATATTGGGCAGGTCAAATTTTGCATGTTCACGCATTATCTGCTCATCAAGGAACGGGAACAGACACGGGTCCGGCATAACTGAGAAATCAGGAATAATATTATCCGACCCCTCGACCACTTTTTCGTAATAGGTCAGAATATCCAGCGGTCCCGGAAGCGCCTGAATATATGTATCACACTTCTTTTTTAATTCAGAAAACATATCCTCCTGCATCAGCACAAAATCATCAAAGCCGGAAACAACAGCTCTGTCCATATTATATGAAATCTGCATAACATACCTGCTTGTGATGATGATATTCGGGAAGCTGCTGAAAGCGTTTATATGCGCCTTTACATCGTCATAATAGTAGTATGGAGTATATCCCGCTCCCGACACGATCAAGGGCATGATTTCCTTCAGCACATTGATATTATAAGCATTATCGCTGCATGAGCTTTTATTGTCCATACAGATAATATGCTCAACTCTTATATTTTCTTCGGTGCCTGTAATCGTTGTCAGATACGACATAAGCTCCGCGTTTCCCTCCGGCTGCGCAATTACGCGTATAACGGGATTCTCGTTTTCTGCCTCCATCGCAAGGATAATTCCCAGAACATTAACTATACTGACCTTGCCGTTAAGACATTCAATATCGTGTTTCAGCGCCAAAGAGCTGTGTCTTTGCAGATCAAACGGATATACTGTATTAGTATTATTGATAACTCTTAGCAATTCTTCCACATGCTTGCGTCTGTAGTAAATTGGTTCCCCGATTTTTGTTATGGTATAGGCTTTGCGCAGCTCCTCCGCATCTTCAGCTCCCAACGCCATCATCCGTATCAGTTCCTCAAGAGATTTATTGTCCGGCGGCTTGCTTTTGCCGCCTGCATACTTTGTTATTGTTGTTCTCTTTAGTGAACCGAGCCTTTCAAGCTGATATGCTGTAATTTTCTTTTCAGCCATCAGTTCCGAAAGCTTTCGCGAAAACTCTGACATGCCAATCCTCCTCTGATGTATTTATCTGACGTATTTATATAAAATATTTTATCATAAAATAAATCAGATTACAATATGTGCAGTTTTTTGTGCAGTACTTTTTTGGTTTTTTGAAAAAATTTTCTAACAAAAAAATTACGCATATCCCCCCATAACGGCAGGATATGCGCAGTTGTCTGCTCCTTATCAAAAACTAAAGTACTTTATTCAGGAAATCAATTGTTCTCGGTTCCTTAGGGTTGTTGAAAATCTCCTCGGGCGTACCCTCCTCAACGATATAGCCGCCATCCATAAAGATCACGCGTGACGCGACCTCACGGGCAAAGCCTATTTCGTGGGTTACGCATACCATTGTCATGCCCTCACGGGCAAGCTCCTTCATAACGGCAAGAACCTCTCCTACCATTTCCGGGTCAAGCGCAGATGTCGGCTCGTCAAAGAGCATGATGTCCGGATTCATGGCAAGCGCTCTCGCTATTGCCACTCTCTGCTTCTGACCTCCCGAAAGCTGCGGCGGATAATTGTTTGCTTTTTCAGCAAGTCCTACGCGCTCAAGAAGCTCCATTGCCTTTTTCTGCGCCTCTTCCTTTGTCATCTTTTTAAGCTCAACCGGCGCAAGCGTTATATTATTGAGAACTGTCATATGTGGGAACAGGTTAAAATGCTGGAACACCATTCCTACCTTCTGGCGGATCTCGTTGAGATTTGTCTTTTTGTCGGCAACGTTCACACCGTCAACATACGCCTCTCCCGATGTAATTTCCTCAAGCCGGTTAATGCAGCGCAGAAAGGTCGACTTTCCTGAGCCTGACGGTCCGAGCAGGACAACTACCTCGCCCTGCTTTATTTCACAGTTAATATCTCTTAAGACCTTGAGCTTGCCAAAGTTCTTTTTTAAATTTCTTACAAGAATTTTTGTATCAGCGTTCATTTCCGACATTCACCTTCCTTTCTATTGCCTTTGCAATATGTGAAAGAGTTACAATTACAATCATATACATTATCGCGACAATACCCCATACTCCGAGGGCGTCGAATGTATTTCCGACGATAATGTTGCCTGCTTTTGTAAGCTCAGGAAATCCGATAACGGAAAGAATGGACGTATCCTTTAATGATATAATGAACTGGTTGATAATTGACGGGATCATCGTCCTTATAGCCTGCGGAAGAACTACCTTCTGCATTGCCTTGCCATAGCCGAGACCGAGGCTTCTCGCCGCCTCCATCTGTCCCTTGTCAACCGACTGGATACCGGCTCTGAAAATCTCTGCCATATATGCTCCCGCGTTCATAGAAAGCGCAATTGTACCTGCCGCTAATGCGCTCAGTCTGAAATCCGAAAAACCGATGTTCTGGATAAAGCTTGGAATGCCGAAATATGTGAAGAACGCAAGGACAATCAAAGGTACACCACGGACAGCATCAACATAAACCATGGAAATAACCTTCAGTGTCTTGAACTTCGTAACGCTCATTATTCCGAATATAAGACCTATAATGAAGGCAAATATAAGCGAAAGAAGCGTGAGAAGCAGCGTCTGACCGAGAGATGTAAGAAGCAGCCCCCAGTATGACTGAATAATGCTTATCATATTCTTGTCTCCTTTGTATATCTTTTAAAATGGCTGCCCCGGCAAAAGGGCAGCCATTTCATTGTATGCTAATAAATATTTATTTTGTATACTTATCAACAATTTCCTGATACTTGCCGTTGCTCTTGATATTGGCAAGACCTGCCTGGAACTTCTCAAGCAGCTCTGCATTCTGACCCTTCTGTACAGCGAAGCCGTAGTCTGAGCCTGCGGCTGTGCAGCCCTCAGGAATTACGAGCTGAGCGCCCTGCTGAATGTTGTAAGCCATAACCGGATAATCCTCGAAGCATGCGGCTGTATTGCCCGCAATAACATCCTGATACATGGTCGGCGAATCCTTGAACTCTGTGATTGTAAGCTGATACTCATCAGCGATTGACTTAGCATAGTCAGCGCCGTTTGTTCCTGTCTTAACGGCAACCTTAGCGCCCTTAAGATCATCATATGATGCTATGTCTGAATTTGCAGAAACCGCAATTGTAACCTCTGCGTTGTAATACGGGTCCGAAAAATCGAATTTTTCCTTTCTCTCCTCTGTAATCGACATACCCGCAATTACACCGTCAGCCTGTCCCGACTGAACGGCCGCAAGCGCAGCATCAAATCCGAGTGACTGCAGCTCATAATCAAAGCCCTGATCCTCAGCAATTGCAGCCATGATATCAACATCGATACCAACAAAGTTACCTGAAGCATCAGTGAACTCAAACGGCGGGAATGCCGTGTCAGTTGCTATTATGTACTTTGAACCTGTTGAGGCTGTATCGGCAGTGTCAGTATCCGCCGGCGCGCTGCTTCCGCAGCCTGCCATTGAAAGTGCGAGAGCACCCATCAGCAAGAAACCAATAACTTTCTTCATAATAAAACTTCCTTCCTTAAAAGATGTTATAAAA
>JBJEFT010000432.1:0-4196 GCA_051874315.1 Candidatus Ornithomonoglobus sp. | reverse complement strand
GGTGCGGAGCGCCGGAGATAATGACCGATACCTATGTAATAGCTGAATAGTAACCAAAAAACGGCACCGCCGGATTTGCGGTGCCGCAGAGCTTATATTGTTATCTTATAACTCTTACCTTTATTACCTCATCAAGTGCCTCAAGAGCTGAAACCATTTCCGGTGTAACAGCGTGGTCTGTATTGATGATCGAATATGCGTAGTCACCCTTTGACTTGTTTACCATGTCTGAAATGTTTACTGACTCTAAAACGTCAGTATACTTCGCAATCATTTTCGGAACGTTCTTGTGGAGGATCGTAATTCTGCCGACCTTGTCGTTGGGGAGCTGGCAGTTGGGGAAGTTAACCGAGTTTGTGATGTTGCCGTTTTCAAGGAAGTCCTTGATCTCATCGGCTGCCATTCTTGCGCAGTTATCCTCTGATTCCTCGGTTGATGCGCCGAGGTGTGGAATTGCGATTATGCCCGGATAGTTGACTGTTTCCGCATCCGGGAAATCCACAACATACTTTCTTATCTTGCCTGATGCAAGACCTGCCTTAACAGCCTCATTGTTTACAAGACCGCCGCGGGCAAAGTTAAGAATTACAACGCCGTCCTTCATTATCTCAATAGCTTCTGCATTTATTGTGTCTCTTGTCGAATCCATAAGCGGAACGTGAACAGTAACAAAATCAGCGTCGGCATAAACAAGCTTAGGATCGTTTACGCACTTAACATGACGGTCAAGCTTAAGAGCGTTTGTTACGCTTAAATACGGGTCGTAGCCTATAACGTCCATACCAAGCTTAATAGCGGCGTTGGCAACGAGGATACCGATAGCGCCCAGACCTATAACACCCAGAGTCTTGCCCTTGATTTCAATACCGGCAAAGCTTGACTTACCCTTCTCGACCTGCTTGCCCACATCGTCGCCTGTGAGAGTGTTTGCCCATGCGTTACCGCCTATAATATCGCGCGATGCAAGAAGCATACCGGCAATAACAAGCTCCTTAACGGCGTTTGCGTTTGCGCCCGGAGTGTTGAATACAACGATACCGTTTTCAGAGCACTTGTCGATCGGGATGTTGTTTACACCCGCGCCTGCGCGCGCAACAGCCTTAAGTGACTTCCCAAGCTCCATGTCGTGCATTTTGAAGCTTCTGAGGATAATGCCGTCAACATCGGCCGCGGCATCATCTGTGACTGCATAGTTATCACCGAGACGGTCAAGACCGCATGCGGCGATTTTGTTTAATGTTAAAATGTTATACATGATCTTTTCTCCTTAAATTACAATTACGCGTTTTCTGCCTCAAACTTCTTCATGAAGTCAACAAGCGCCTTAACACCTTCAACCGGCATAGCGTTGTATATTGAAGCTCTCATGCCGCCGACTGTTCTGTGACCCTTGAGGTTTACAAGACCTGCCGCAGTCGCCTCCTTGACAAACTTAGCGTCAAGATCAGCGTTGCCTGTAACGAACGGAACATTCATAAGCGAACGGTCCTCGGGAACAACGGTACCCTTGAAGAGCTTTGACGAATCAAGATAATCATAAAGGATCTTAGCCTTAGCCTCGTTGATCTTCTGAAGCTCGGCAATACCGCCCTTTGACTTGATCCACTCAAGAACAAGCTTGAAAATATAAATCGCATAGGTCGGAGGCGTGTTGTAAAGTGAACCCGCGTCAGCGTGCGTCTTGTATGTGAGCATTGTCGGTGTGCCGGGGAGCGGCTCGCCGATAAGGTCCTCACGCGCGATAACGAGAACAACGCCTGCCGGTCCGAGGTTCTTCTGCGCGCCTGCGAAGAGGAGCCCGAACTTTGAAACGTCAATAACCTCTGACATAGCGTTTGATGAGATGTCGGCAACGAGTGTGGCCTCTGTCTTTGGAAGCTCTGTGTAGCGTGTGCCGTAAATTGTATTGTTGAAGCAGATGTAGCAGTAGTCAGCGTCATCCTTTGATGAGAATGCCGACGCGTCCGGCTTCGGGATATATGAGAATGTCTTGTCAGCTGATGAAGCAACTCTGTTTACCTCGATGAACTTTTCAGCCTCAGATGCTGCCTTTTTAGCCCACTGACCTGTTATTATGTAGTCTGCCTTTTTACACTTAACTCCGAGATTAAGCGGAACCATAGCGAACTGAGTTGAGCCGCCGCCCTGAAGGAACATAACCTTATAGTTATCGGGAACATTCATAAGCTCGCGGACAAGTCTCTCCGCCTCCTTGATGATGTCGTCGAAAGCCTTTGAACGATGGCTCATCTCCATAACGGACATACCCGCATCGCCGTATTCAAGCATTTCTTCCTGCGCCTTCTTAAGTACTTCCTCAGGCAGCATTGACGGACCGGCTGAGAAATTATATACTCTACTCATTGTAAAAACCTCCATGAAATAATTGATTTTAAGTAGATATAATAGGGTTTTCTATACCTTTTTTACCTATATAGTAGCATTATACACCCTTTTTACACAATAAGTCAATAGCTTTTTAGGGATTTAAGGTATTTTCTGTATAGAAAAAATCAAATTTTTACACAGTAAAATCAATAAGTTTGCACAAAACAACAATAATCATGAGGCAGGTGTGACGGCGTCCGCTATCGCATAGGCGATTTTTGCCCTGTATTCGTCCGTTCCGAGGAGCTTTTCCTCCTCAGGGTTTGTTATGAAGCCGCATTCAACGAGTATTGCCGGCGGCTTCGGGTTTTTCATAAGATACAGCGTTTCAGATGCGGTTTTTACCTCGTGCGCCTGCGCGCCCGTCAGGGCGGAAATACTCTGTGTAACAGCGCTCGCTATGGGCTCCGCTTCCGGGTGATTGCGAGCGTAGAAAACATGCAGTCCGTGAGAGCTTTGCTGCGTGAACGCGTTCATGTGTATGGAAATGAAAAGATCCGCGCCGCTGCCGTTGATAATATTTAGGCGGTTGCGCATATCGGAAATCTTTTTCTTGCGGATCGTGTCCGCATCACTGTCATAGATACCCTCGTCATCGGAGCGGGTGAGAACAACGCGCACACCGCGGTTTTCCAGAATTTCCTGCAATTTAAGGACTATATCAAGATTCACGTCCTTCTCCTGTGTACCCCCCGGGCCGACAGCGCCGCCGTCGGGCGCGCCGTGTGGGGCGTTTGGGATGTGCTTTAAAGCAGTAAAATAACAATGGATATAAAAAATTAAATTATGTATTGACAAAATCACGGTGTTGTGGTATGCTATATATGGTTAGTCAAAACTAACCATATATTTTTAACAACCGGTTAGTTACGACTAACCTAATGCGGAGGATTTGTATGGCAATTGAAAAATTTATAGCGTATCACTGTGCACCTGCTTTAGCGGGAATTAAACCGGCGAATATAGCTTCTTACAGTAAAACCGATAATCCGAATGTTCTATCGAGGATTAAAAAGCTTAACCGCGTATTGCAAAGCAGGGATATTTATGTTGAAATTCTATGTGAATGCGGAGAGCGGATTTTAATTATAGCCTATCGCAGGCAAAAGCTGTGCGAATATCTCAACAATCCTCAGATAAAAGCTCTGCTTATCGAATATGGGTATCCGCAGGATTTTTCACTGGATACATACCTGACATTTCTGAAAAAAAGAATTATGGACGGTCATTTGAACGGTGCGGAGTTTCCTCATGAAATAGGAGCGTTTTTAGGTTATCCCGTACACGATATTTATGGTTTTATAAATCATAAAAATGAGGGTTGTTTATTGACAGGCGAATGGAAGGTTTATGCCGAAGCGGATAAAGCTGAAAAGCTGTTTTGCAGGTACAGTGCGTGCCGCAGAGCAATATTAAAGCGCATAAATGAAGGAAAAACCCTTGAAGATCTGTTTTGCGCGTAGTCTGAACAGGCATATGATTCCGGCAATTGATTCTACTATATAAAATAAGAAAACAATATTATCATTATGATAATTTGTTAAATATATTTCAGGAGGTTTTTACATATGAGTAAAATAGCAATTATTTATTGGAGCGGTACAGGCAACACCGAAGCTATGGCGGCGGCTGTACTTGACGGAGCAAAAGAAGTCAACAGCGAAACACAGCTTTTTAATGTTTCAGAAATAACAGCCGATGAAGCTGCTAAATATGATACTTTGATATTAGGCTGCCCTGCTATGGGTGCGGAGGTTTTGGAAGAGGGCGAATTTGAGCCGTTCTTCACAGAACTTGAAGCACAGCTT
>JBJEFT010000431.1:0-4199 GCA_051874315.1 Candidatus Ornithomonoglobus sp. | reverse complement strand
ATCGGAGCGCCGATCTTCTTGCTTACTGCCTCAAGGTACTTTTCAACAGTTTCCTTGTTCTCAGCCTTAACGTATGTCTGCTGGAGGAGACATACTTCCGCAAGCTCCTTGTTAAGACGGCCTGTAACCATCTTTTCGATGATGTTATCCGGCTTTGTAGCATTCTTCGGATCGTTCTTAGCCTGAGCAACAAGAATCTCTAACTCGTGATCCTTGTAGTCCTGCGGAACATCTGTGTTTGAAAGATACTTCGGGTTAAGAGCTGCAACCTGCATTGCAACATTCTTCAGAGCTTCCTTAACCTCATCATTGTCTGACGGAGCGTCAGCCTCAACAAGAACACCGATCTTGCCTGCCGCATGGATATATGCAACAACAGCGCCCTCTGTAGCGATTCTTGCAAATCTTCTGATGTTCATGTTCTCACCGATCTTAACGATCTTCTCTGTGAGTATGTCGCCGATCGTTGTACCGTCTACAGCTGTAGCCTTGAGCGCGTCAACATCAGCCGGGTCAGTATCAGCAACAGTCTTTGCAACTGTGCTTACGAACTCCTGGAACTCTGCATTCTTTGCAACGAAGTCTGTCTCTGAGTTAACCTCAACGAGAACACCGACACCGCCGTTGATATATTCCTTAACTATACCCTCTGCCGCAATTCTGCCTGACTTCTTAGCAGCCTTGGCAAGACCCTTTTCTCTGAGGATCTCAACTGCCTTGTCCATATCGCCGTCAGCCTCTGTAAGAGCCTTCTTACAGTCCATCATGCCGCAGCCTGTCATTTCTCTTAATTCCTTAACATCCTTAGCTGTAAATGCTGCCATGTTATTTTCCTCCTGTTATTGATCCAGATAATTATTGAAATTATTCAGCGTCTTCAGTCTCAGCTGCCTCAGCCTCTGCTGCTGCATCCTCGCCCTGCTTACCTTCGATTATAGCGTTTGAGATTGTTGAAGCGATAAGCTTTACTGCGCGGATAGCGTCATCGTTACCCGGGATTACATAGTCAACCTCATCCGGGTCACAGTTTGTATCAACGATTGCAACAACCGGGATACCGAGCTTCTTAGCCTCTGAAATAGCTATCTTTTCCTTTCTCGGGTCAACAACGAACATAGCGCCCGGAAGCTCCTTCATTTCCTTGATACCGCCGAGGTTCTTCTCGAGCTTGTCTCTCTGGTTCTTAAGGATCGTAACTTCCTTCTTCGGGAGCACGTCAAATGTACCGTCCTCTTCCATCTTGTTGATCTGAGCAAGTCTTGCGATTCTCTTCTCGATTGTCTGGAAGTTTGTGAGCATACCGCCGAGCCATCTGTTGTTTACATAGTACATGCCAACACGCTCTGCCTCTTCCTTGATTGAGTCCTGAGCCTGCTTCTTTGTACCTACGAACAATACGCTCTTGCCTGATGCCGCTACTTCACGGATGAAGTAATAAGCCTCTTCAACCTTCTTTACTGTCTTCTGAAGATCGATGATGTAGATACCGTTTCTCTCTGTGAAGATGTACTGCTGCATTTTAGGGTTCCATCTTCTTGTCTGATGTCCGAAATGAACACCTGCTTCCAAAAGCTGCTTCATTGAAATTACGTTAGCCATTTTTAAATTCCTCCTGTTTAATTCCTCCGCATAAATCCATTATTACGCCAACCGCGGCTAAACGGCAACGGGCGCATACATTATGCGTGTGTATTGCTCTGACCGTTATATATTTTTACATACAAAATAAATATAAGGTCAATTTCCATACCAAGCTATTATATCATTTCCAATATGCCTTGTCAAGCATTTTTTTCTGAAAAATATAATTATTTTTAATGCAAGATCATCTCCATATCAATCAGATAGCCAAGCGGCTGAACAGCGGTGTCAGCGTCTATGCTGCTGACTTTGACGAAATCAAGAAAAGGCAAGCCGAAATTGCGGAGCTGTTGCGCGGAGTTTATTTGCAGCTTTGTAAGCTGTGGAGCCGTAATATTGACCTTGGATTTATGTTGGCAATACATCTCACTTAACAAAGGCAGTCACAAAACAGGATGCCTTTTGTCGGGGCATCGCAGAAACGGAGACTCCCTGCGATAACTATAAAAGGCCGGGAATGGCGACCTTTTACCCGAGTCGGTATAACACCGAGTCAGATTACCTCTGTCGTATTGCTCTCTTGCGTTTGCTGTCTTTTGGTGTTAAAGATCTTGAAATACGATTTTGTCAATTTTGCTGACTATTATAATCTGAATGAAACAGAACGTGCAATCGGTATACAGTTATCTTTCTCCCAACAAAATATCTTCACTATACACTCGTTTGTATTAGTTTTTATATCTATGCCGTCAAATACAACCGAGCTTTTGTCTCCGTTCGGCTTTAATATTTCTTTTGACTGACAGTAAAACAGTATTCCGTCGTTACTGTATACAGCTATTATCGCAACCATATTATTGTTATCTGAAAGTGCTCCTATAATATCACAATCTATACTACCCGATACAGAATCATTATTCCGCTCAAGTCCGTTCTGTGTTATCACAGTTTCAGCATCATAGGGATCATTTTGCAAAGTTTTTATAACCACATCTGTATCTCCGGTTATTACAGCACGTTCCTCAAGAGATTTAAATATCACTACAGAACTATTCTCATCAATATGAATATTTGCAAGACTCCCGTCCATAATTCCGGTATTTATTCTGAAGTTTATCGTAAACAGCGTGTCATCACTATCTACAGGTTCATCACCCATCCATTCTGCTGTGACGCATGCATTATCATTTTCCGATAAATTGTCAGAAAGAAACACATACGATAACTCATCATTTCCCAAAAGCATGCCGTTTTCAATAGAGATTGGAGTCAACAATTTACTATCATAATAAATACATAATCTAAATCCAATGAGCTTTTCGTTGCCTTCCATATATATGCCTTCTATGTTGTCCGCATATATATTTACCGCTACTTTGCCTCCTTCATATCCCCATGCAGGTTTGATACGTATAACGGGATCAAGTAGAGCTTGCAATCCAGGTCCGCCCATAGTAATAAAAGACAGCCGCTGTTCAACAACCGTTGTTTCTCCTGCGGATACTATTATATTATCAATACTCTGTGGATCACTGCTTATTATATAATAATCAGATCCGGAAATACTGTAGCCTGTACCCTCCGGGACATTTTCAAAAACATACTTGCCTTCATCATCGGATTTTACACGATCAATAACATTTCCTCCACTGTCTCTAAGGCTTATATCAACTCCCCCCAACGCGGAATATGGTATATTTAAGCTACCTGTAATCTTTCCGGTATGGGCGCTGCTGTCAATCCCGTCTGCCAAGACGTTGTGCGATATAAAAATGCCTAAAAATAACAGCGTTACTGAACATAAATATAAATATTTTTTCATACGTCCTCCTTTTTAAAATTCCCGAAGAAAACTTAAGATTTATTATCAGCCTCTTTTCAGATATTCAATTAATATAATGACATCGTATATGATGTTCCCGATGTGTTCACAGTACATCCGTCAGCAAGCGTAAAGGCGAGCGTATTCTCATCTATCGTGCCGTAAAGCGATTTTACAGCTGCCGCGCCGCTTACGGTAAGCGGCTTGATTGAATATGTGCCGCCCGACACTAATTCCGGTGATGTGAACGTGATTCTGCCGATTGAGCTCTTTGTTCTCGAGAATGCGCAGAGTACATTGCCCGACGCGTCAACGATCGCATAATTGCCGGCAGTTATTGTGCCGCCGGATGTGCTGCCGCCGGGGCCGCCGGAGCTGCCGGTGCCGTAAATCAGATACTTCTGATCATATGAGCCGCTTACCTGCGTCATACCGCCCGATGTCATTGTAAGCACATAGCCGCCGTTCAAGGTTACGCTGCTGTCAAAGTCAAGACCGTCCTCAGAGGATGCAGACGCTCCGTCAACTATTGAAATACCTCCGTTGAACACGATCGTTCCGTTGGCATCGATACCGTCACCGTTTGTGTTGTTTATATACAGATAACCGCCGTTGATATAGAGCGCGCCGTAGCTTCCGCTTGTGCCGCCCGGTCCCTGCTCACCGGTGCCTCCGCCCCAGTTTCCGCCGGGTCCGAAGGTGCTGCTGCCCGGTCCTGCCATAACGGTCATATCATATACGGATGCTGTTGAAGGCTCAGCGCCCTCCTGATATGAGCCTGCGGCATTCATTCCGT
>JBJEFT010000430.1:0-4202 GCA_051874315.1 Candidatus Ornithomonoglobus sp. | reverse complement strand
CCGCCCACATCGAATACCACTATTCTTCCGCTCTCTGAAATCGCGTCACGGAGCGAGCCCTCGCCGTCGTCATTGAGGTTTGTTACATGGTATACCTCAACCGTATCCGCCCCGCGCGCACCCGTTGTATATTTACCGCCGCCCTCAACGCCCGGGAAGGCTAAAAGCTTTGCTTCCTCCTCTGCGTGTATCGGCATACTCACTGCTCCGATCACCATTGCCGCGGACAGCGCCGCCGCTATTGCTTTAGTTAGCTTCATATCCTCTCTCTCCTCTCAATCTATCCTTATAGGCTTCATGCCTGTCAGACTGTCCCAGAACATAACCCTTGTTCCGCTGTCTGTAAATTCCGGCACAGCCTTATCCGTCGTTGTTTCTTCTATCTCAAGACCTGTAAGCACGCCGTTTGCATCATAGTGCGCTGTAAGCTTTACACACGGCTCCGGTCTTGCTGTCGGTATATCAGTCGGGGATGAGGTATCCTCCGGATCTACAGTCGGTACCGGAGTGTCGGTCGGCTTTGCAGTCGGCGTCGGTGTGTCCGTCGGCTTTACCGTCTGAGTCGGTGTGTCGGTCGGCTTTACAGTCGATGTCGGCGCTTCTGTCGGTGTCGGCGTGTCCGTTGGCTTTACCGTCGGCATCGGTGTATCCGTTGGCTTAACTGTCGGTGTATCTGTCGGATTAACTGTCGGCGTCGGCGTATCCGTTGGTTTGACTGTCGGTGTATCTGTCGGATTAATTGTTGACGTCGGTACCGCTGCCGGCTCATATACTACTGCATAAATTGCCATGCCGCTGTTCTGTGAATACATATATACACGCGAACCACCCGTTACCGCCGCCTCAAGCGTTCCCGTCTCTCCTCCTCCGACTGTTTTTGTCGAAATCTCAGCTCCATTCTGCCTGAGGGCCATCGTTCTGCTGCCGCTTGTTCCGTTATTTATAAAATAAACCTTTATTGTTCCGTCATATGCCGGCATAACCTCCGCAATTCTGCTGCTTGGTATTTCATTGCTGAAGTTACCCCCGCCGCCGAACCGGAGACGCAGCGGATATTCAACACCGTCAAAGGTCTTTGAATAACCCGTTTCTATATATGAGGTCTTGCCGCTGGCCGAATACAGACGCATATAATCATTCAGAAGCAGTGTCGTGCTTCCGAATTCCTTGGAGCCTGAAGTGCCGAGATCATAGTCACTGACATTAACCGTCATAGCTTCTGTCATAGGCTTTGTTGTAGGGAGCGTATTAGGGTCGTCATACGGCGGCGCTGTAGGCTCCGGCGCCGGAGTAGCCACACCCTCAACATTCTGCGCGTTTATATCGCTGAAGGATGCTATAGTGAACCACGGCAGAGGCGGGATTACTCCGCTGCTTCCCTCATAGCTCATTGTCGCACCGTTTGCGCTGTCACAGGCAAGTCCGATATATGCGCTGCCGTTCCATCCGGAAACATCTATTGTCATAGGCTGGCGGCTGTTATTTGTCCATGAAATACCGTTGTTTGATACCGATACGGTGACGGTATCTCCGCTTCTTGCAATTCTCATATACTTAGGCAGCGGATAATTTGTTGATTCGTAGCTCGATGTATTTGCTATGCTTTTTCCGGCGCTGTCCTTAAACCAGTTAAAGCTTACGCTGCCCCCCGTTCTGCTTCTCACGGGAACAACGATATTCTCGCCGTATTTATACCATGTGTCCGATACCATTATCATTCTTGAACCCGCGTCCAGAGTTTCGCGGAACATAATACCTGAAAGCACACCGTTTTCATATTTCGGTATATCATCTATCTTTACGGTATATTCAAAATCGCCCTCAACGGGATAATACATATAACTGCATGAATCCGAACCGCCGTTTATAAGACCGCTTCCGGCAATATAGGTTTTGCCCTCATCCTCCCATGCGGCGCTCTTTCCGGCAAACGGTGCCGAACCGATTTCCGTTACATTTGTAAGATTATTATCCGTAACATATACGATCGAAACAGGTGATTCTGTTCTCTCTCCCCTGTCGTTATATGCCTTTGACATAAGATAATGTACGCCCGGCTCAAGCGGTATCTCGTCAAAAATACTGCTTTCCTCATCATATGAGGCTATAAGCTCCATACCGTCCCAGAGCTCCATTCTCGTTATTTCCGTTCCCTCCTTAGCCGCGGCAATGGCGTCATAGGTTATAGGCTCGTCCTTATCGGTAACAGTCCAGAGCTTTTCGCCGCTGTCATATGTCATTGACGTGTCGGAAACTGACGGGAAGCTTACAGTTATATCGGGATTTGTGGGGCTGCTTTGCTGTGCCGTCCAGTCGTTTACATACTCCTCGATCCATGTATATCCCGACGGCGCGAGCGCGGTTTCCGAAGCGCTGCCCATTCCATGCTCTGTTTTCCATTCGGACGGTATTTCAAAGGTTCTTGCCGCGGATTGTATTCCTGCGACACCGCCTACCTCTTCATCTGTGTTTATAACTCTGCCTGTGCCGTTTTTTACATCGGCAACAATACGCGCGTCTATCTCGTCACGTCTGGGAAGTGTCGCGCCGACATTATCGAGCACGGTATTATACGCATCCTCTGCGCTCTCTATTTCAATCTCATAATCACCCATATTTATAGGCTCAGTGAGAAGATTTGCATTTTCTTTATTGCTTACATAGCTTGACGATGCGGTATTGTTGTTCGTTGCCGCGCTGCTGCCGTAAACATAGTTATCCTTTATGTACAGATTTGATTTCAGCACCTCACCGTTATATGTCTGAGAAGCATCATTTGTAACCTCAAACAGTCTTGAACGGTATGACGGTCTTGTTGACGGACCATATTTATAATAATTATTTCGTATATTTACATTTGAAACATAATCCGGTGTTGAATATGCCGAAGCCTTGTTGTAAGAGTACGGCTCCGCGCCGTACAGGCTGTTGGTATTTCCCCAGTCATAAATTACGTTATTTACAAAATCGGTTGATTTGAGATTTCTGTCAAAACGCGGGCTTCGGCTGTCGTGATGAGCAAACAGATTGTGAGAATATGTCGCGTTCGTGCCGCCGATTATTCCGCCGTAGCCGTGAGCGCCCTTGAAATGGTTTGACATTCTGAGGCTCTCTGAGGTAAGACAGTACTGCACCGTTATGTTCTCCGAAACATCGCTGCGATCCTCCATTGACCCGGCATAGAGCGTCAGTGTTTCATCAACACTCCACGAAAGCGAGCAGTGGTCGAAAATTATATTATGTACCCATCTGCCGCCCATACCGTCCGGCTCCCCTCCCGAGGAATCCGTAGGACGCACGCGGAGATAGCGGATAATTATATTTTCCACTCCGTTGGCAAGCAGTACATCGTTTCCGGTTATAGTTATACCGTCACCCGGCGCTGTCTGTCCGAGTATGGTTATATTGTTCTTGCTCAATTGCAGCTGCGAGTCAAGCTTTATCACACCGCCCACATCAAAAACAACTATTCTTCCCGACTGTGATACCGCGTCACGGAGCGAGCCTGTGCCGCTGTCGTTCAGATTTGTTACATGATACACACTCCTTGAGCTGCTGCCGCGCGCGCCGAGCGTGTATTTTCCGCCGCCCTCCGCGCCCGGAAAAGCAAGCAGATTGTCCGCTGCGGTTATTTTCGCAGGTACGGAAAAGGCTCCGATTGCCAATGACGCAGATAACATCGCCGCAAAAAGTCTTTTTAACTTCAAATTCATCATCCTAACATAAAATATATACATTTATTCTATCACTATTTTTATACAATTTCAATAAATTTTTCACCTTCATACAAAAAATTATTATTAATTCGCAAAAAAACAGGCTGCCCAAACTGAACAGCCTGTCTGTATCACTCTTGCCTGTAAATACCGTCTTACAGGAGCTTATCAACACTGCCGAGATTATACACATTTGTATAACCCAGCTCCTTTGCTTTTTCTACTGCACCGGCGGATCTTACACCTGATGCGCAGCAGAATATAATAACCGTAGCTTTATCATATTCCGCAAGACTTTCCGCAGACAGTTCATCAATCGGTATATTCACAGAACCGTCATATGACTTTTCGGCATATTCCTCCGCCGTTCTTACATCTATCAGAACTGCGCCGCTCTGCAGCATAAGCCGCGCTTCGTCAGCCTCAACCGAATCTCCGCCGAGGTCTGCCATGTTGATTTCCTGCTCGGTATCGGTGCCGTATGCG
>JBJEFT010000429.1:0-4220 GCA_051874315.1 Candidatus Ornithomonoglobus sp. | reverse complement strand
GAATATTGAAACAACAGTTACTCTTTACGCAATGGATAATGACACAGGCTGCGGTGACAAGAAGGAAATCCCTGTGAGCATTACACCGACAACCGATACAACAAATGTATTTAATATTCCTGTTACAATCGAGCAGTCAACAGCTGCCGGTAACACATATAAGATCACGGTTTCAAAGAACGGCGCGCTTATAAAGTCACAGGATATTGCGGTAAGCGAAACAACAGCGGAAGCAACGCTTGAAAACATTCCGGCAAGCGCGGCAGGCATTGACTACGATGTAACGATCGTATCAGAGAGCAACGATTTTACCGTAACAGTTCCCGCAGACGGAAAGACAACGGTTACTGGCATAACGGGAACAGATGTTCCTCTTGCGGTGACGGCAACAAAGCTTGTAGACGAAACGATTGACGTCAATGTGACAACAACGGCTGCTGACGGAAACAAGACCTATGACCTCATAGCTCTCGCGAAGGCTAACGGCGCAAACTCAAGCATTTCAAGCTCGGATGTAATAAGCGTTGAGATGGATGTTAATGTTGCGGCGGCGCTTGGCAGCGCAAGCTACATTGATATTTCCTCCGGCACACCGAGCAACGGAAACGGCGCGGTTGCGCAGCGCTTTACGATATTCAAGCTGAACAACTCATGGACACAGATAGATACTGTTGACAATACTCAGGGCTTCAGCGGTTCGTCAAACAGCGAGCATCAGTATCTGAATATTACAGGCAAGTTTGATTACTCAACAGTAAATCACATCAAGGCGACAATCGACTATAAGGCGGGAACAGTGACAATTGACGGTTCCGGCTCAGGCTCGTACAAGGGCACGACACCATTCACCTTCGGTTCGTTCCCTGATACCGCTCAGAAGGGCACGCTGAATATGGGCGTATTCATTGGCAGTACATCGGACAGCATAACAATCTCAAATGTACAGGTTACATATAAGAAGATAGTTTCGGATGTTGAGGAGCAGCCTGTTGAAAAGGAAGCCAAGACAATTACGGTTACGGCTGACGGCTCAGGCTCCGGCGGTACAAACGATAACGGTACATATACAATCAGCGGAACCGGAGCTTATTATCTTGACCTGAACGCTATTGTAAATGATACATATTTTGCGCAGAGTGATTATGTTACGGTCAAGTATGACGTGAAGCAGGCTTCGCAGGCAGAGGCATCAGTTGATATTACTGCAAATTCGCCGCTGTCAGCATACAACAAAAATGATACAACAAGGCTTGTAACAGCGCGCTTTGGTCAGTGGGATCAGATCAATGTATTTACCGGCAGCAGAACAGGCGCATATAAACCCGATGGCAGCAATTATGCTGACGCAGAGGATCAGATATTGAATATAGATGGTAAAACCGCTCAGTCCGGCAATCCTACAGTTGAATTCAGAATTGACCGCATAGCCGGAAAAATTACGGTAACAGGCTGGAAGAGTGACGGAACTCAGGTTAAATCTGCGGATCTTACTGCCGGTGTACTGCCGTCTGATTTTGGCAGGCTCTATCTTGCGGTATATCCGAACAACAGCACGATAACGCTCAGCAATATAACGGTAACCTATGACACGGCAAAGGAAACAACTCCGGCTACACCAATACCGGACGGCGAGGGAAGATATGTATTCCGCGCAAACAACACTGAAATGACCAACGGAAACCAGTGCGATAATACTGATGAATTTACCTTCCTTGACGGCGCGGATTCAATGCTTAAGACAATATTTAAGAGCAGTGAGGACAGCGCAAAGGTTAATGCAGATCTCATTGCAAATTATAAGAACTATGTAGGCGGAACCGATGCGCAGGCAACACACCCGCAGATTAAGGTAACACCGTCAAAGGCTGGAACGTACGATATTTACCTTATAGGCTATAATCACGGTAATAACGTAAGCTGTACCGTAGGCAGCAGTACATTTACAGCGGGCGCGGGCGTACCGCTGGCGGCTAAGACGAGTGACAGCGGCTATGTTCTTAAATCGTACAAGATAGCAGATGTCGTACTTCCGGCAGGTGCAATAACAATAACATTTGATTCAACAGACCAATGGCTGCCTGACACTTACGCCGCAGTGGTAGTAGGCACAGCCGAGAAGCCGGATTATGAAGGCGTATCCATGACATCGGATGATCGTATCCGCTATGAATCAAAGCCGGGTGAACTTGCGGACACTTACAAAACAAGTATTGACTACAGCACAGTAAACGCGTCGGCATTGAAATGGGTCATCAAAAACACAGCAGGCGAAAAGGCTGAGGAAAATATTGAAACAATTATCTCGGGTAATGGTAATGCGGGATTCGGACTGATTATATACGGTACGCAGGCAGAGCTTGACAGCATTGCGTCAGTAAGTCTTGAATTACAGTAAGGAGGATGATGGAAATGAGAAAGGTATTCAGAAATCCCGAAATAAAGATAAGCATATTTGATGGTGTTGTCGGAACAACAGATGATCCGCTGAGTGTAAGCGGCACTAATACCGGTGACGCCAGACTATCACTTAATGATGTTGAGAACGTCATGGTAAAGAGTTTCCAGGAGCTTCAGTTTAAAGAATAATCACAAATTTAAAGCATGTACGATAAATACCGAGGATTCTGTAATGAGGAGTCCTCGGTTTTTTCGGAAAAGACCATGAATAAAAGCAGGCAATTCTGTTGTAATTAAAATCAAAATATGGTATAATATTTCTGCAGAGAGGAGTTGGAGAGATGAAAATTGACAAAAATATCGATAAGCCTATATATATGCAGATATATGACTGTATTGTTGATGAAATCATAAACGGCTATCTCGTGCCGGAGGAACGGCTTCCGTCAAGGCGGGGGTTGTGCAGACAGCTGGGAGTTGCGGAGAGAACTGTTGAGAATGCGTATCACAAGCTGCTTTCAGACGGGTATATTGTGTCGCGACCGGGGAGCGGCTACTATGTTTCCGGTGAGCGCGTATGGGACGATGCTCACAATGAAATCAAAAGCGTTGGTTATAATTTCAGCTCCAACGGTGTGGAAACCTCAAAGCTTCCGTTTGCCGAATGGTCAAGGCTTCTGAGAAGCACGGTGAGGGAGGATACGGGACTTTTTCAGCACGGTGAAAAGGCGGGTGAATGGTGTCTGAGGAAAAGCATCCGGCGGATGCTGTTCAGAACACAGGGAATCAAGTGCAAAACAGAGCAGATTATAATCGGCCCCGGCGCGGAGGATTTGCTGCGCGAGCTATTCATGCTGCTTGCCGCGGACAAGACGGTTCTTATGAATAATTATTATCACTACCGTGTTCGTTCGGTTGCCGAAGAAGCTCTGCTCAGACCCGAATACATAACAAGCGATGCTGACGGAATAGATATTGATGAGCTTAACCGTTACAGCAGCGGCTTATTGTTTCAGAAGCCTACCCATGATTTGCCCACAGGCGGTACACTGAGCGAGGAAAAACGGCGCGCGCTTATTTCATGGGCAAAGGATGAGCGGTATATTATCGAGGATGCGGGAGAAAATGATTATCAATACGGAGAACGAAAAAAAACGCTTTGGGAGCTTTCGGGCGGAAGGAATGTAATATATCTCGGGAGCTTTTCAAAAACTATCGCGCCGTCTTTGAAGATAGGCTATATCATAGCGCCGGAGGAGCTTGTTAAGCTGTGGTTCGAGAAGAAACGGTTTTATGCAAACCGCGTTTCGAGAATTGAACAGGTGACGCTTTCAAAATTTGTTGATTCAGGTCACTATGAGAGGCATTTAGGTTATATGAGAAGCATTTATCATGAGAAGGCGCTTGCGCTGCGCCGCGCCGTTATGTCCTCAGCACTGGCAGGGCATGTGCGGATAAGCGGTGACGAGGCGGGAATGTTCTGTCTTATGGGCTTTGACATAGATATGCCGGAGAAAAAAGCAAATAAGCTGCTGCTTGATAACGGAATAAAGCTCAGCCCGATTTCCTCGTGCATAGCTGACAGGTCACGCTCTCGGTTTGCGGAAAATACTTATATAACGGGCTTCGGCGAGCTTAGAATATCTATGATAAACGACGGTATAGCAGCATGGGAGAAAGCGTGGAAAAAGTGGCTGTAGAGAGAATTGGTGTGCTGTACAAATCGATAATTGGCACTATACAGCGAAACGAAAAAATATTATAATAAAATAAACAGATGTGCAATCAAATTGGTGCTTTAGCGGACCCGTGCCTGATGAATT
>JBJEFT010000428.1:0-4258 GCA_051874315.1 Candidatus Ornithomonoglobus sp. | reverse complement strand
CGCTGTTGTGAGCATACATACGCCCACGGCGCCGCTTATCAGCGCCATTGTTTTCTTGTTTTTCATATTTATCTTCCTTTCAGATTGATACTGTAACCGGTTACAGGATAATGATAAATCTTTACAATAAAAATTATATAATAAAAGAATAAACTTTTCATAAACAAATTTAAATTTTTTATAAATTTATTTCAAAAAATGAGCAATACTAAGAAAAACAATGAAAGGTAAAGACTGATATGGACTATTTAAGGATATTTCTTTCAAGCCTTCTGTCGCTTCTGATGCTGTTTGTGAGCGCGAAGGTCATAGGCAACAAGCAGATGTCGCAGCTTAATATGTTCGACTATATAAACGGTATAACGATAGGCTCCATTGCGGCGGATATGGCGATAAACCTCGATAATAACATTCTGTTTCCGCTGATTGCGATCGTTGTGTATACGAGTGTGATCACGCTGATAGGCTATATAGGCTCAAAGAGCATTGCCGCAAGGAGGATCCTTACCGGAAAGACAATAACGCTTATGGACAAGGGAAAGCTTTATTACGATAATTTCAGAACGGCAAAAATTGATCTCAACGAATTTCTTACGCAATGCCGTCTGAACGGTTTTTTTAACATGGATGATATTGAAACGGCTCTCTTGGAGCAGAACGGTATGATCTCATTTATGCCCCGCTCTGTTTCCCGTCCTGTTAATCCAAAGGATATGAACCTGACGCCGGGACCTGAGCGGCCGTTTTACTGCATAATCTCGGACGGAAATATATTAAATGAAAATATTTCCGAATCGGGCATAACACTGGAAAAGCTGCATTCCGAGCTTCGGTGCCGCAAGCTGGATGTCACAGATATATACGCGGCGTTTACGGACGGAAATAAATTCTGCGTTTTCCCGAAGATAAAGGAAGCGCCCAAAAATGATATTACACAGTAATTATGAGAATAATAATTTTGTAAGGAGGCGATTTGCTTTGGCAGAAAAAGCTAAAATTGATGTTAAACAGATGATTGACGGTTATGTCATCAAGGCGCAGAAGGCGCTTAAAGAGTTTCTGAAAATGGATCAGGAGCAGGTGGACAGGATTGTAAAGGCTATGACGCTTGCCGGACTTGAAAAGCACATGGAGCTTGCAAAAATGGCAGTTGAGGAAACAGGCAGGGGAGTATACGAGGATAAAATCACGAAAAATATGTTTGCGACCGAGTATATTTATCATTCGATAAAGAATGAAAAAACGGTCGGTGTGATTGCGGAAAACGAGCTTGAGGACTATGAGATCATCGCGGAGCCTGTCGGTGTGATCTGCGGTGTAACTCCGGTTACAAATCCGACCTCGACAACGCTTTTTAAATCACTCATTTCCATTAAATCACGAAATCCGATAATTTTCGGCTTTCATCCCGCGTCCCAGAGATGCTCCGCGGAGGCGGCAAGGATCGTCTATGAGGCGGCGGTCAAGGCAGGCGCGCCGGAGCACTGCATACAGTGGATAGAGCATCCGTCGGTTGAGGCGACAAATACGCTCATGAACCATCCGGGCGTCGCGACCGTGCTTGCGACAGGCGGCAGCGCGATGGTAAAGGCGGCGTATTCAACCGGTAAGCCGGCTCTCGGCGTAGGTCCGGGCAACGTGCCATGCTATATCCATAAGTCCTGTGACATTGCCCAGGCGGTGAATGACCTCATTATTTCAAAGTCCTTTGACAACGGTATGATATGCGCGTCGGAGCAGGCGGCGATCGTTGACAAGGAATGCGCCGACGGCTTTGAGGTGCTTATGAAAAAGGGCGGCTGCTATTTCCCGGATGAGGAGGAAATCAAGCTGCTGTCCGATTTCTGCGTGGATGCGGAAAAGGATGCGATAAACGCCGATATTGTAGGAAAGTCCGCGGCATGGATCGCTGAAAAGGCGGGACTTAAAAATGTGCCTAAGGATACGAAAATACTTGTATGCAGCATTAAGGGTGTAGGAAAGGATTATCCGCTCTCGCGCGAAAAGCTCAGTCCTGTTCTCGGTTATATAGTTGCAAACAGCGAGGACGAGGGAATAGATTTAGCGGAGAAAATGCTTGAGTATAACGGCATGGGACACACGGCGGTAATTCATGCGGAGGATAAGGATGTGATAGACCGCTATGCAGCGCGGATGAAGGCAAGCCGTCTTATTATAAACTCCCCATCCTCCCACGGCGCGATCGGCGATCTGTATAATACCAATATGCCGTCGCTTACTCTCGGCTGCGGCAGCTACGGCGGTAACTCGATAAGCGGCAATGTGTCCACAGTGAACCTAATAAACGAAAAGAGAGTTGCAAGGAGAAGAATTAATATGCAGTGGTTTAAGGTCCCGGACAGAATCTATTTTGAATACGATTCAATTCAGTATCTTGAAAAAATGCCGGATATATCCCGCGCGTTTATAGTAACGGACCCGGGAATGGTGCAGCTTGGATATGTGGATAAAATACTGTATTATCTGAGAAAGCGTCCCGAAAACGTGCGTTTTGAGATATTCTCGGAGGTTGAGCCGGACCCGTCGGTGGAAACGGTAAACAAAGGCGCGGAGCAGATGCGCAAATTTGAGCCGGATGTTATAATAGCTCTGGGCGGCGGCTCTGCAATGGACGCGGCTAAGGGGATGTGGCTGTTCTATGAGCATCCTGAGGTGGACTTCAAGGGTCTGCATCTGAGATTCCTTGATATAAGAAAGCGCGCGTTTAAATTCCCGAAGATGGGTGTCAAGGCAAGAATGGTCGCGATCCCTACCACATCGGGCACAGGCTCGGAGGTAACGTCATTTGCAGTCATATCCGATAAAAAGAACAACATGAAATATCCGCTTGCCGACTATGAGCTTACGCCGGACGTCGCGATCATTGACCCGCAGTTTGTTCTCTCGCTGCCTAAGGCTGCGACAGCCGACACCGGTCTTGACGTGCTTACCCACGCGATTGAGGCATATGTTTCGGTCATGGCGTCCGATTACACCGACGCGCTTGCGATAAAGGCGTGTCAGCTTGTATTCAAGTATCTGCCAAGAGCCTACCGCAGCGGCGCGCAGGACAGGGAAGCGAGAGAAAGAATGCACAACGCAAGCTGTATTGCCGGAATGGCGTTTACGAACGCGTTCTTAGGCGCGAACCACTCGATCGCTCACAAGATAGGCGGAGAATATCATATACCCCACGGAAGAGCCAATGCAGTGCTGCTGCCGCATATGATACGCTACAACAGCACAATGCCGACAAAGCTTGTGTCATGGCCGAAATACCGCTGCTTCATAGCCGATAAGAAGTATGCAGATATTGCGGAATACTGCGGCTTTAAGGGCGAAACAACCGAGGAAAGCATTGACAACCTCATAAGAGCCGTGAGAAAGCTTATGCAGGAGTGCAACATGCCTATGACCTATGCCGAATGCGGCATAAACGAGCAGGAGTATATGTCAAAGCTCAGTGACCTTGCGAACAAGGCATTCGAGGACCAGTGCACAACCGCGAACCCGAGACTGCCGCTTGTAAGCGAAATAGAGGAGCTTATGAAGAAGGCGTATTACGGAAAATAAAATAACAGAAAATAAGCCGAAGGGTTACAGCAATAACTGATGCTGCCTTTCGGCTTATTATATTCAGAAATCATGACGCGACCCACATGATATATTATACTTTTCAAAGATTAAAACAATGTTCTCTATTGCGTCAAAATCAGAAAGGGAATCATCTTTTAAAACAGATTTAATATCAGATAACATAGAAACTGCTGTTGTCTGCACAATCTCATTTATATCAATATCAAGATTCTCAAGCTTGCTTATGATGAGTTCAGATAATGCATTTTTTAAAAGCTCAATTTTTATATCCATGATTTTTACCTCACTTTATTTGTTTTATTGTGTATCATTTTTACAACCGATTATATCATAAAAATAGTGTAAAATCAATATATAAAGTGCAAAAAATGAGACAAATTATGGGGTGATACTAATGAAACAGAGAATCAATGCGAACGGTAAAAATCTTATTGGTGAAAGACTGAAAGAATTGAGAGCCGATAAAGGTTTATCTCAGCGAGACTTGGCGCGGGAGCTTCAGCTTATCGGAATAGATATGGATAAGAATGTGATTACAAGAATAGAGACAAATAAGAGATATGTTACCGATTTCGAGTTACAGGCATTAAAACAGATTTTTGGCGTTTCATACGATTACCTTATAGATGGTGCAGAGTAAAATATAAGTGCAGCTTATGGG
>JBJEFT010000427.1:0-4267 GCA_051874315.1 Candidatus Ornithomonoglobus sp. | reverse complement strand
TGATTGGATCTGCCTCAGGATCCTCCGGCTGCTCATATACCTCCTCATTTGTGTAAGATTCCTTTATGCTTCCCATACTGTCTGTTATTCGGAATGTTTTTCCTGTACTTACCTTGTAATATACGGTAAGACTTCCGTCAATTTCCGCAGTATATTTTAATGCTGAGCCTGTCTGTCCCATAACATTTCCGCCCGGATTTTCCGAACCCTCGAGATAGCCCTGCATTGTAATACCGTCTATTGATACATGATCTCTCTGCTTGAAGGTCAAATCACTCATAGCCCAGAGATTATGAACCAGTTCATCTCCCATTTTCACATCGCCCGACGGCATCCACGTCATTGTCGGAGCAACGGCGTTAAATGTAAGCATCGCGATCTTTCCTGTAGTTCCGGTCTGATATATATAATATTTTTTCCCTTCATACAGCGGGGCAACGATCAGACAGCCATCGCCATCCTCTCCCTGAGAGCTGCATACAACACCCTCGTCATGTATACCTCCGCCTTCGGTTTCGGTAACGTAACAGCTTCCGCCCTCCTCGCTAAGATTCGTAAGGTACAGGCAGAAGAATCCGTCATACGGTGGTTTGAACGTTAAATTCGATGATGTATAGCTTGAAAACATATTTCCGTATACCTCAAATTCCTGTACCATCTCATACTTCGGATCTCCATCCGGGCATCCCAGACCCTCCATTAAGTAATCATCAACGGGATACCACTTGGTTATTGTAGGAGCAACAGTAATAGCAAAAACCTTTCTAAAGCTATAGTTTCCGTCATTTATTACGGCTACAAGCTCCGCATTTACTTCGTGCTCGTACAGACAATTTATCTCTGTCACCTCGTTGTTCTCAATAACAACAGCCGTTGAAGCGCTGTACCAGTCTATATGGTAGCCGTTTGATTCTGTCGGAAGATCAATGTCTACAGGACTGCTTATACTTTTTGAAAGAGAAATATCCAAGCTGTCTACAACAGCCTTCTTTTCCGCCAGATATTCTTCCCCCAGCTCAGCGGCTGTTTTTGATCTCGGAACCACTCCTTCGGGAAAAGCGTCGATCGTAAGATCATTAATATAATATTCGATATTATTATATCCCTTACCAAGATAATCGCCCAGCGCATCTCTTGAATCATTCGGATCAAGACCGCGCGCTGTTTCCCAGTCATCCGGCATTCCGTCATTATCGGTGTCTATATAGTCCGCATCGTGGTCACACCGCACGGGATAATTGTATTCTATCGGATTAACATTGTATCTTTCAAATCTTGCGCTCAGGCTTTCATCGGTTATTGTATCCTCCTCATGAACATCATATGAAAGCGAACCTGTGCCGTTTATTGTCTCTTCGATAACCTTTGCATCTGCTTCGGTGCGTGAGTCCGCATTTATTGCGGCGCCCGCGTAGGATACGACCTTATTGAAAGCTTCATCTGCCGTATCTGCCTTATCCGCAACACTTGCATTAATACCGGCTCCCGAAAGGACCTCAAGCGGTGTATCAATCCTGTAATCCTGCTCTGTAAGTCCCGCCGTGCCGTAATCTATTCCGCCGTCCCAGTTGTTAGCATTCATCGCCTCAAAGCTGTCATCGGAACCGCTTTTATCAACCATTTTATTACCCGTGAAATAGAACTTAAAATTCTCCGGGGCTCTGCAGCTCGCAATATTCATAAAACGCTCACCGCTTATTGTTGAAGGGCCTGTCTTGAAATAATTGCCGACAAAATTAACCTGACCGTAGGTTCCGTAAGTGGTCTGATAGCCCCAGTCATATACAACGTTATTTACAAAATCCATTGTATTTGTTCCTTCAACCTTACCCCTCAGGTTACGCGCCATGTGATGAGCTATAAGATTATGATGCCATGAGTTCTGTCCCTTGCCGAACTTGATGCCGGTCTCGCTTCCTGTCATGTTATCTGACGGACCAATGATCGAATACTGTACCGTCTGCTTCATTGCATTAACAAAAAGTCCGTACTGCGTTCCGTTCACCCAGCCGATCGAGCAATGGTCAATTATGGAATTGGAACCGCCGTTTCCGCTAAATGCGCCGCCCTCGGTTCCTGTATGTCCCGGACGCACATTTACGAAACGAACGATAATATTATTTCCGTCCAGATCAAGCCTGCCGCCCTTTATAGTTATGCCATGTCCCCCCGGCGCCGTCTGTCCCGCGATTGTTATATTACTGCTGCAATAGATATCTCCGCTTGTCAGCTCTATTGTTCCCCCGACATCGAACACTACTATTCTGTTCGATTTTGAAACTGCCGAACGTAAGGTTCCGCTTCCGCTGTCAGCAAGGCTGGTAACGTGATAAACCTCGCATCCACGGCCTCCTGTTGAAAATTTACCTGCACCATCCGCCCCCGGAAAAGCCGCTATCAAAGCATCTTCCTGCGATAAAACCGTATCTGCCGTGTCCGCTGCACCCACCACAGCATTAAAAGGTATTACATATGCTGTTAATAAAGTTACCGCTGCAAAAAAGCTCACTAATTTCCTTCTCATCAGCTTTCTCCTTAAATCTTACATAAATTTCCAGTTCTATTTCGATATATATAATTATTTTTATTCTAACACACTTTTTAAATAAATTCAATGTTTTTTACAAAAATTATTAAAAAGTTAATGATATTATATGTTGTTCACTAAATTTTCTATAATCAATGAAAAGAAAAAGAGAGCTTTATCACAAAAAGCCCTCTCTTCAATTAAATTTATCTTAATTCCGTCATCGCGCACAGCGGTTCATTTCCGTTCCATACAAATACCGCAAGCCGCGCTGTATCCTCCTGTATCTCAATATCAAACGTGCCCGGAATTTTTTTGACAACCCTGATAAGTCTGCCGTCAGCATCATACTGAGCGGCATATACATCATCGCCTTCATTTCCGTATGCTGTAACGGTCACTTTACTATCCGAAAGCGTACCTTCTATTTCTGTCTGATTTGATGATTCCTCCGGCGGCTGTTCTGTCGGGTTTATTGTAGGCTCAGTTGCTGCCGTTTCTGCAGACTGCGCAAACTTAGCACCGTAAATTCTCGGTCTTGAGCCGCCTACATATGCGTAATAGGTCTGTCCCGCCGTCACCTCAGCGGAAATCGAATACTGTCCTTTTTCCGTAGGTGTGTATGTTACTATATCCTTATTATCACTGTCGGTTATCTTAAATGTCTTTCCCTCGTTCACCTCCATATACGCGGTGAAGGTGCCGTTTGCAGGAGCCGTAAATATCAGTCCGGCGCCGCTTAATATCCCATCCGCAAAGCTCGGATTCGTTACACCGGCAACATAGCCCGTAAAGCTCACACCGTCAATTTCCTTTACGCCCTCTGTATACTCCATCGCTTCACCCGCTGTAAGTCCGGTCATAAGAGTATCTGATGTGGTAACGGATTTTGACGCTTTCCAGTAAACCGGAGCCGGGGTCGGTACCTCTGTCGGCTTTGGCGTAGGTGATGCCGTGGGCTTTGGTGTCGGTGCAGCATTCGGGTCGGGTGTCGACGCTTCAAGCGCGTTTTCCGCTGCCCCTGTCTGTTCAAATGAAACACCGTAGAACTCCGCCTTTGAGCCATCCACATAGATATAATAGGTTTTGCCCGCATATATTTCCGCGGTTGTTGAGGTGTACTGCGACTCCCCTATATTTGTCGTATGCTCTGTGTCATCATCTGCATATTCCGCTTCATTCTCGTATGACGCAATTATATTTCCGTCCGCATCTGTTATCTTAAATACCTTAGTGCTTCCGATCTTATAGTAAACCGTAAGATTGCCGTTTGCATACGCGGCATACTTTAACGCCGCGCCGGTTTCACCCTTAGGCGAGCCGCCCGGATTGGTCGTACCCTGAATACAGCCGTTAAACACAATTCCGTCAATATCCCTGCCGCCTGCCTTTTCAATGTAGGTCATCTTCTCTGACGCGGTTATACCCTTTGCAAAGCCGGTACCCGCCTCCACATCCGCAGACGGTGTCCAGATAATTTCCTGCGGGTCGGTTGTGAACGAGATCTTCGTAAACCTTCCTTTCGATCCGGCAACAAAGATATAATAGGTTTTTCCCTTTTCAACAGGCGCAACCGCAGCCTGCTCCGAGCCGTCAGCTCCTGACACCGAACCAATACAATCATCTCTGGATTCCGCCCCCTCCGGAGTGATATAACACACCTTGGTATCTCCGAGATTCGTTACATATGCCGAAAGGTATCCGTCAGCCGAAGCCGTATATTTAAATGCCGTACCTGTT
>JBJEFT010000426.1:0-4274 GCA_051874315.1 Candidatus Ornithomonoglobus sp. | reverse complement strand
GTATTCAAAAATATTTTCAAGGTCGGATTTATAGCCCGACAAGCGTATAGCCTGCTCCATCCATAAGCATATGTCTCTTGCTTGCTTTGACTGATAACGAGGCTGCATATAGCCGATACAATCACGGATCGCCGCTTTTTCTTGTTTGTCCGTTATGTTTTTCTCTTGCATACGACAGAGCGCACAAGGTCCGGCGCATTTCAAGACCGTTTGCAAAGCCCCTTATGTATGTGTACATTTTGTCCGCCTTAAAAATTGAGTTGCTCATTTGTATTCCTTCCTGAATTTTTCAGCCGTTATCGGCCTTAATGCTTCTTTGACGGCGGACTTTTTTCAACTCTTTGAGTAACCGCCGATTAAATCGTCAGCGCGCGTATTGCGCCGTCAGATTTTTAAATTTCCATCTAAAACGCTTTTAGCAACTTTTATCCCGTTCTCATAGGCTAAAGTAAGCCACTTTTCGGCTTCAGCTTTATTCTTACGAACTCCGTCGCCTTTAAGGTAACTACAGCCCATAAACCACTGTGCCTCCGCGATTTCTCTCTTGTACAATTCAAATTCTTCCTTGTACATATTTTTAACTTCTCCACAGTATATACAACGCAAATTATTCTGTGCGTCTGTGATTTCATGCTCGGCTGCTTTTCTGTACCACTTTATGCCTTCGTCCTTATTCACCTGAACTCCGTAGCCGCTAACGTAAATTCTGCCCAGTTTATGCTGCGCTCCCGCGTGTCCCTGCTCAGCGGCTTTTCTGTACCATTTTTCGGTTTCTTTCTCATCCTTCTGAACTCCGAAGCCGCAATCGTACATATAGCCCAGCTTATACTGCGCCTGAGCGTGTCCCTGCTCGGCGGCTTTTTTGTACCATTTAGCGACTTCTTCATAATCACGCCTGCACAAACAACCCACTTTAAACTGAGCGCCCGCGTTTCCCCGCTCTGCGGCTAGCAATAATTCGGCAGGGATTGAGCTTTTGTCAACAATGTAACCCTCTTTTCGCAATCTGTCAAGGTTGTGCCGCGCGTCCTCGTTTCCCTGCTCGGCGGCTTTTCTGTACCACCTTGCGGCTTCTTTCTTATCCATCTGAACGCCTTCTCCGCAATTGTAAAGATATCCCATTTTACACTGTGCCTCCAAATGTCCCTGCTCGGCTGCTTTTCTGTACCACTTTATGCCTTCGTCCTTATTCACCTGAACTCCGTTGCCATAAAAGTACTTTTTAGCCAGCTGATACTGCGCTTGCGCGTGTCCCTGCTCGGCGGCTTTTCTGAACCATTTTGCGGCTTCTTCATAATCACCCGAAACATCAAAGCTACTTTTATTATATATTAAACCCAGATTAAACTGAGCGTCCGCGTCTCCCTGCTCGGCGACATGCAATAAATCGTCATTAATCCCGTAAACATTTTTTCGCAAAAAGTCAAGTCTTTTCCACGCTTCCGTGTGCCCCTGCTCAGCAGCTTTTCTGTACCAAATTGAGGCTTCTCCATAATCCCCCTTCGTAAGTGGTTCACCACCTTCTTCATACATAGAGCCCATTTCAAACTGAGCGTCCGCGTTTCCATTCTCGGCAGCTTTTCTGTACCATCTTGCGGCTTCATAAACATCCTCATCAACTCCGTCGCCGCGCTCGTACATAGAACCCAGTTTATACTGCGCGTCCGCGTCTCCCTGCTTGGCGGCTTTCAGTAAATCTGAAGGGATTTTTTCAATTCCGTACCCTTTCTTCTGCAAACTTTTAAGCTTTTGCTCCGCGTCCGCGTTTCTCTGCTTGGCGGCTTTTCTGTACCACCTTGCGGCTTCTTCATAATCCTGCTGAACTCCTATACCTTTTTCGTACATTAAGCCCAACTCATACTGCGCGTCCGCGTGCCTCTGCTCAGCGGCTTTTCTGAACCACTTTGCGGCTTCTTTGTAATTCTTCCGAACACCGTCGCCGTCACGGTACTTAACGCCCAGATAATACTGATCGTACTTGTATCCCCGCTCAGCGTCTAACAATAAATCGGCAGGGAGATATTCGGTAAATTTGGTTTTACGAAGTTCTTTTGCCTTTTTCAGGTTATCAGGAGTAAAATAGAGTACCAATGTTTCTCCTTTAAAACGTCTGCCGGTGTCTCCGAACTTTTCTCCAATGGGCGGAACTTCAATATAGATATCCTTAACAGTAATATCCTTCTCGGAAATACATGCGCTCTCCTCGGGCGAAAACAGAATATTACTCCATCCGATAACCTCTCCAGTCACAAGGCCGTTCTGATATTCGGGAACTCGATAAATATATTTTGCAAGTCCGTCCCTTTCTCCGGCATATTTCCATATGACGTCATAGGAGCCACGTTTTTCATCGGCAGAAATATATGTCGAGTTTGGCGCCATTCCTCCGCTTTTTAAATTAGTATACACTCTCTTGCCGAAAACCAACTCATCTCTGCCGATCGGTTTATGTTCTTTTTGTTTAAACGGATCCGGTTTCTCGCCTTTTACATGCTTGATAATCATTGGTATCACTTGCACCAAAAATTCTACAAAATTTACAGCCGCAAAGATCCAACAGATGACGCCGATAACCGGCGCTCCCTCGAAGAAAAAGACACTGCCGGAAAAGATAAACCCTGCGCACAAGAATGCGCACACGAATAGTAAAAGTATGCTGGCAGACAGCTCTTTTACCTTTTTCATATGAAGTCCTCCTCATCGTTTAAACAAGATATATAATCTGATGTTATCCTGCCGATCAACTCTCTTTGGCAGAGAGAATCCGACAGGCAATTCGGGATAGCGTCAACGCCGTAGTACATTCCCGCAAGCCCTCCGGCTATGGCGGCTGTGGTGTCAGTGTCCTCACCGAGGCTCACGGCTTTTAAAACGCAGTCTGTGTAGCTGTCGGTTTTTAAGAAGCACCACAGAGCCGCTTCAAGCGTGCTTACAACATATCCGCGGCTGTCGATTTCGTTCTCGCAAAGCTCCGTTAAGCACGAGAGCCTGTCAAAGGGAGGAGCAAGGCCAGCAAGTGAACTCGCAAGCCTGTCCTTATCCTCACCTCGCAAAACGCGCCTGCCGAAGTCAACATAAATTTCACAGGCTTTAACTGAAATCGGGTGCGCGTGGGTGAGCGAGGAAAGGTCGGCAACCGTCACGCCGCTGTCCTCCATCAGTCCTTCGCAGAACACAAAGGGTAGCATACGCATAAGCGAGCCGTTGCCGTTGTCCTCCTCGTTTTTGCCGCCGCACAAAAGTGCCGGAGTGCCGTTTTTGAATCTTTCAAGGGCGGCAAGGGTGCGCCTGCCCTGACCAAGTGCTACGCCGGTTGCAGTGAACTCGTTGTCATAATTCCAGCGGCAGAAATTGCGCATAATGTCGTCAGGGTCAACTCTTTTCAGCCGCGCTATGCTCTCCGCTTCGGCAAGGGTCATAGCCGTGTCGTCCGTCCACACGCCGGGCGGCAAATCGTCGGCGTACCAATAAGCCGGCATACCCTTTGTATAGCGCGGCATAATTGTTCCGCCGTTGGTATCCTTATAAATATCAAAGCTTTTCCGCTTCGCCGTTTCATAGGGCATTCCCAGTGCGTCGCCTGCCGCACCGCCGAGCATACAGCCGCGGATTTTGTTCCTGACGTCCATATTATGCCTCCTTACTTCATACAAAAATCGTCATTATGCAGTGGAATCCTCTCACCGTCAATAATTTCACCCAATTCAACATAGAATTCTCCGACTTGAGGGATTACCAATACATAGCCGCCCGTTTCAGAAGCGGATATCAGCTTACCGCCGTCGACAGATATGTTTTCCTTGATCTTGGTATGGTCTAAGCGGAATCGGATCTCGTCCTGAGCATGTATTGATATCTGTGTAAGCCCGCTGGAATATTTCTCTATTTCATCTCTCAGTCGTTGCGGATACATATCGCCCTTATAGTAAAGCAAGGCGTCACGTCCGTCAAAGCAATCTCTGTTGATACGGAAGGCTACGCCATGCCATTTGGTATGGGTGTCCGCATAGCCGCAGAATGAAAACGGATTCGGCACCGGGTTTGAAGGACTGTGAAAGCCGCTCATGCCGGAACTCGGATTCTTTTTACATTTTTCATATTGAATGACAGCCTGCGATTCAGGGGTATTCTTCAAGGAATCACTGCCTTGCTGTTGCGAAAGCAAGCCTCTGTTTTTATCTTGTATGTTCATAATTTTACATCTCCATTATAATTGTATTTGGTATTTACTGATTTGAATTGAGAACCTGAGTAAGGAATCTCTTGGCGTTTGC
>JBJEFT010000425.1:0-4346 GCA_051874315.1 Candidatus Ornithomonoglobus sp. | reverse complement strand
CGATCTAATAAAGAACACAAACGCGCTCATGGCTGAGATCGAGGTGACGGAGTCTGTTATACCGTTCATACAGCAGGGAACAAAGGCAATTATTGATGTACAGTCAGCCGGCCTTGAAGGAATAAGCGGCGTAGTAAGCCTTGTAAATCCGACAAAGGACGAAAAGACGGGAATGTACACCGTTCAGGTGGATGTGAATAACGATACCGGAAAGCTGAATATCGGAATGTTTGCCGATGTAACGCTTGTTACGGAAGCGTCGGCGAACGCGGTCACAATTCCGAGTGAAGCGATCATTCTTTCGGGAGAAGAAAGCTATGTATATGTTGCTTCGGCCGACGGCAAAACCGCCGAAAAGAGAGCGGTTACGACCGGCATAGAGACGGAGGATACAACGGAGATCATTACCGGTGTTGAAATAGGCGACCGTGTAATCATATCAGGACAGGATTATTTGTCCGAGGAAAACAACGAAATAAATATCGTAACTGAATAAAGGAAAGGACAATATAAATTAATGAAGCTTAATGAATTATCTGTTAAGCGTCCCGTTGCAGTGACAATGGTAGTGCTCATATTCCTGGTTATCGGTATTTATTCGCTGACTATGCTGCCGATGGAGAGTATGCCGGAAATGGACCTCTCAATGGCGATCGTGAACACTACATATTCAAACGTAGGCGCAAGCGAGATGGAAAATCTCGTCACAAAGAACATCGAAAGCGCGGTAAGCTCAATATCCGGCGTTGACACAGTCATGTCACAGAGCTCGGAGGGTAACTCGCTTGTAATGGTACAGTTCGCAAACGGAACCGATATGGATCAGGCTGTAAGCGACATGAAGAGCAACATAGATATGTACCGCGCAATACTTCCGTCTGACTGCGATGACCCTATGGTCATAAAGATGGATATGAACATGATGCCGATAGCGATGATGAGTGTCAGCTATGACGGCTACGACCTTGTTCAGACAAAGCAATTTGTTGAGGATAACCTACAGGATAAGCTTGAGTCTATATCGGGTGTCGCGTCGGTAACTGTTATGGGCGCTACGGACAGGATAATAGAGGTTCGCCTGAATCCGACAAAAATGGCGGGATATTCGCTTAATCTGAGCGATGTTATGACCGCTGTCGCAACACAGAACAATAACTTTGCCTCAGGCTCGGTATCGGCATCGTCAAAGGAAATGACGATCAGAACAATAGGTCAGTTTGACAGCTTAAGTGATATTGAAAATGTCACCATAACGACACAGGCGGGAGAGGTAATACATGTGCGCGATGTCGCCGAGGTCGTTGACACCTTTGACGAGGATACGGGTTATGCCCGTCTTAACGGCGAAAATGCCATATCCGTTTCGATTTCCGCGGAATCGGACGCAAACACGGTCGATGTTGTCGGCGCGGTTGAAAAAGAGCTTAACAGCCTGTGCGCGGAGCATCCGAAATTTAAATATAATATGACAATGGAGCAGGCAAGCTACATACAGAACAGCATAAGCTCTGTCGCGCAGAATGCGATACTGGGCGGTATACTTGCGATACTCATCCTTTTCCTGTTCCTGGGCAGCATGAGAACAGCGGTGGTTATAGGTATCACAATGCCTGTTTCGATATTCACAACGTTTATAGGTATGTATTTTGCCGGTATGACGCTCAATATCGTATCTCTGGGCGGTCTTGCGCTCGGCGTAGGTATGCTGGTGGACTGTTCAGTCGTTGTTATTGAGAACATTTTCCGCCGCCGCGATGAGCTCGGCGAGGACCCGAGAACAGCGGCAATAAAGGGAAGCGGCGAGGTTGTGGGCGCGGTTGTCGCGTCGGTGCTTACGACCTGTATAGTGTATGTGCCTATTCTCTTTATAGACAATATGATGGCAATAATGTTCAAGCAGCTTGCCTTTGCGATCATATTCTCACAGATCGCGTCACTGCTTGTAACCTTCCTTATCATACCGATGCTTTCGGCGCGTATTCCTGCTATGAACGACGCAAAGAAGCATAAGCTGCTGATACCGGTTGAAAAGGGCATTAATAAGCTGTATGTCATTTATGAAAAGGGCTTAAGATATGTGCTCAAGCGCAGAAAGAGATTTATAGCGGCGGTTATACTGGTGTTTGTCGGCGCAATGGTTACACTGGGAAGCATTGGCATGACGCTTATGCCCTCGACCGATGAGGGTACCCTCAGCGTAAGTATAGAAACTCCTGACGGCACAGCGCTTGCATCCACGGATGAGCTTACAAAGCGTGTTGAGGATATTATAAGAGCGCGCGATGATGTGGAGACCGTATTTTCAAGAGTAGGCGGCAGCAGTATCATACAGTCCGGCTCCAACGCGTCATCAATTATGGTAACGCTTCTTGATGACCGCGACAAGACGACAAATGATGTGTGTCAGGAAATACGCGACGCGTTAAGCGGCTTATCCGGCGCGACCTTTGAGGTTGAAGCGTCAAGCACGGGCGGCATGAGCATGAGCTCGGATGAGGTTGAATGGCAGTTCTCGGCAACCGATGATGAAGAGCTTGAGAAATATGTAAATGCCTGCGAGGCGCGTTTAAAGACAATAGACGGCGTCAGCGAGACATCAACCTCAGTTGAGGCCACAAAGTCAGAGGTAAGAATAAATATTGATTCGGATAAGGCGGCGCGCTACGGAATGACGGCGCAGCAGGTGGCGACATATGTAAGGTATGCCACAGACGGCGCAACGGCTTCGGAGTACAAGGAAAACGGCTCGGAGTATGACATTAATGTTGTATATCCTGATGATTATCTTGAAACGGTGACAGCGCTCAAGCATTTCCAGATAAAAGCTCCGACCGGTCAGTGGATTTCGTTGTCGGATATTGCGACTGTAGTTGTTGAGCAGGGAAGCACCACGCTTACAAGAATTGACCAGAAGCGTACGATCACGCTCAGCGCAAAGCTCTACGGTACCGACATGCAGACAGTGAACAAGGAATTTAACAATGCAATAGAGGATATACAGAAGCCGGACGGCGTGAATCAGGAGACAAGCGGCGCGCTTGACGTCATGATAGAAGCCATGATCTCTCTCGTACTCGCTATTCTGCTCGGTATACTGCTTATGTACTTTGTCATGGCGGCGCAGTTTGAGAATCTGCTTCAGCCTCTGATAATCCTTATGACGGTCCCGCTCTCAATTATAGGTGTTGCTCTGTCTCTGCTTGTTTCGGGCAGCGAGCTTTCGGTCGTAGGCTGTATAGGCATACTTATGCTTATCGGAATTATAGTTAATAACGCTATTGTCCTTATAGAGTTCATAAACACTCTTAAGGCGGAGGACCCCGACGGAAGTATTATAGAGCATGTTGTAAGGGCGGGAAAGACAAGAATGCGACCTGTGCTTATGACATCGCTTACATCAATTCTCGGCTATCTGCCTATGGCAGTATCCACATCAGAGGGCGCGGAAACAATGAAGCCGCTTGCGGTGGTTCTTCTCGGAGGTCTTGCCGTTGGTACACTGCTTACGCTGTTTGTTATCCCGGTTATCTATACCATGTTTGAGAAGAGAAGGCAGCGCAGACAGGCAAAGAAAGCAGGAATAAAGGCAAAGCGTCTTATAGTGAATGTTTAAATACAGTATGGTATAAATTGATAAAGAAAATCCCGCGGAATTATAACGCCGCGGGATTTTCTTTAATTAACCTCTGTTTTTCTTCATGCATAATATCAAAAAGGTAGCTTGCCGCGCCGAGCAGCTCAGCGGCGGAGGTGGAGCAGTCATTTTCAACCACCCATCCATAGAGCAGAGCAGCCGCGCCGCCAACATAAAAGAGAGTTATGTTTTTAAGTATCTTTGCATCCACGCCGGGAAGTGTTTCCGCAAGCTTTGACTTTGAACTGGAAATGATTTTTTTACTGAGCTTATCTATAAAGCCGTTAATATTATGTGATGTCAGAAGAACCTTATATTCCTCCTTATGCTCCTTGATATACTGAAATGTTTTAAGCACATTATCCGACAGTGACAGCGCCACAATCTGTCCCTCTTCAAATATCTTATCCACCATTTTCTGCTCTGTTTTATCCATAAGATCATATATGTCATAATAGTGCAGATAGAAGGTGCCGCGGTTCATATCCGCATAATCGCACAGCTCCTTGACCGTAATTTTATTTAATTCCTTTTCCCTTAAAAAATGGAAAAGCGCGTCTGTAAAAGCGTTTTCTGTCTTTTCTATTCGTCTGTCCATAAGTGCCTCCGATAATTTATTATAAAAAGTATATCACAACAGGAATGTTTTTTCAAGGGCTGTATCAAAACTAAATTATTGTTTAGTGACTTTTGAAGTCCGCCCCTAAAAGGG
>JBJEFT010000424.1:0-4346 GCA_051874315.1 Candidatus Ornithomonoglobus sp. | reverse complement strand
TTCATACGATTACCTTATAGATGGTGCAGAGTAAAATATAAGTGCAGCTTATGGGCAGTAATAATATAAAAACCAGAATCATGCACAAATTTTCTAAAAAGATTGACAAATCAGACGATGAGGTGTATAATGATAATAGAAAAAGGCAAGACCTCAAACGGTTATGCCACAAGAGCTTAATTTTAGATAGCCCTAACTTGGCAAGGTGGGGGCTATCTTACTTTTACAGTAAATGCAATTAAAAACACAATCGTAAAGAATATGATTCTCAGTATGTATTTTTTCATAGCAGCCACCTCCTTTCCCGATTTATATAAATCGTTAAAAGGGTAGCATAACCGCCCGGCTTTTACACTGTTTTCAGTCTTACCTTTAACATCGGATCGCTCCGATTAATATATTATATAACAAAAACTATTATTTTTCAATATTTTTTTCTGTATTTATACAAATTAGCCAATGACAATTTTTATTTCTGTTTCGCACCGCTCCTGAGTTGGAGGAGATTAATAGAAAACCTGAAGATTTATAACTTAATGCTGCCGTCGGTGGAAATTACAACGACCTGCCACGGAATGAACTTACCGCTGTTCTGAAGCGCTGTTTTAACAGCATGCTCAATACCGCCGCAGCACGGAACCTCCATACGGACGATCGTTACGCTTTTTATATCATTTTCGCGTATAATTTCGGTCAGCTTTTCCGAATAATCCGCGCTGTCAAGCTTTGGGCAGCCGATCAGCGTAATGCGGTTTTTGATAAATTTTTCATGGAAATTCCCGTAGGCATATGCTGTGCAGTCTGCGGCAATCAGCAGATCTGCTCCGTCAAAATACGGCGCGTTTACCGGCACAAGCCTGATCTGCACAGGCCATTGTGAAAGTCTGCTGCCGATTATCGGAATATCCTTTTCAATTTGATTTTCACGCTGTATTTTCTTTATATTTGTTCCGGGGCAGCCGCATGGCATGGCTTTCTTTTTCTCCCTCTGAGCAGCCTTCACGGCAGCTTCATCATATGCGGCGGCCTCCCTCTCTGTAAAGGTAATGGCTCCCGTAGGGCATGACGGCAGACAGTCGCCTAAACCGTCGCAATAATCATCACGGAGAAGTCTTGCTTTTCCGTTTACCATGCCGATCGCTCCCTCGTGGCAGGCAGCGGCGCACGCTCCGCAGCCGTTGCATTTTTCTTCATCTATCTGAATAATTCTTCTTATCATTATATTTTCCTCCTGAATTTATTTTTGCATAATCTTGATTTTGCAGGTTTATTATAATATAATAAAAGAAATAAGTCTGTTGTATTTACAACAAGAGGGGAACAAAATGAAAAAATATTTGCAGATACTAAAGCGGTCAAGGCTGTTTGCCGGAATAGAAGAAAATGAAATTGAGGATATATTGGGATGCCTGTCCGCAGAAATACGGAGCTATGGCAGGGGAGAATATATTTTCTGCGCCGGAGAGTATATATCGGCAGTGGCGCTGCTTTTAGAGGGCTGTGTGTATATTCAGCGCGAGGATTACTGGGGAAATCTGAGTATATTAAACAAGCTTTCCGAAGGAGAGGTTTTCGGCGAGGCGTATGCCGTACCGGGCAGCGGAGCGGCTCTGAATAATGTAGTTGCAAAGGAAAACAGTACAGTATTATTTCTTGATTTTAACCGTATTCTTACGGTGTGTTCCTCTGCGTGCCGCTTTCATTCGGCGCTTATACAGAACTTGTTTTCCCTGCTTGCGGAAAAGAACAGAATGCTTGCGCAGAAGCTTGGGCATATGTCACAGCGCACCACGCGCGAAAAGCTTCTGTCATATTTATCGGAGCAGTCGGCAAAAGCGGGAAGTTCTGCCTTTGATATTCCGTTTAACCGCCAGCAGCTTGCGGATTTTCTGGCAGTTGACAGAAGCGCCATGTCAAACGAGCTTTGCAAAATGAGGGATGACGGACTGATTTCCTTTAACAAAAATCACTTTGCTTTGTTATAACTATGGACAAACCGGAGCGCGAATGGTATAATATAGATATATATCAGAGTACAGGACGGATTAAAATGAGGATCAAAATAGTATACGCGGACACTGAGCAGCCGTTTGGCGTTTATGAAAAATATCTGCCGCTGATTTCGGCACAGCGGCGGGAAAGGATAGCGCGTCTGCACCGTGACGGAGCTAAAATAATGTCGCTGCTTACCGGACTGCTTATAAGAAAAGAGATTTCGGAGCAGCTTGGTATTCAGCCCGGGGAGCTGGCGTTCGGCTATGGGGAGCACGGCAAGCCGTATCTTCTGAATAATAAAGCTTATCATTTTTCAGTTTCACATTCGGGTAACTGTATTGCCTTTGCGGGCTGCGATGCTCCGGTGGGGGTAGATACAGAGCGTATCCGCGCGGGAAAGCTTAAAATAGCGAAAAGGTTTTTTACGGAAAACGAATACAGCTTTATTGAAAAAAGCGCGGAGCCGGACACGGAGTTTTTTAAAATATGGACGGCAAAGGAAGCGTATGTAAAAATGCTCGGAACGGGACTGTCAAAATCGCTTACGTCATTTGACGTTCTGGATAATAGCTTAAGATGCGGCTTCTGCACAAGGCTTCTGCCAGGCTATGCTCTTACGGTCTGCGCGCAACAGAAAAAGCTTGATAATGTTATAACGGACGAGGCGGATATTGACAGTCTGCTCGGTATTTAAGAATAAAAAGGGAAATGTTTATTTATTTTTACCAAAAGTTTTTCAAAAAATACATTTCCTTTTTATTTTTTTACATTGAAACAATTTTACAAATCTTTTACAATAGTAGTATAAAATAAACTACAGAAAGGGATGAGAAACGTGTCTGATTATATTCTTGAGCTTAAGGGAATAACGAAGATATTCCCCGGAGTTAAGGCTCTTGATAATGTGCATTTCCAGCTCAAGCAGGGCGAGATCCACGCGCTGATGGGCGAAAACGGAGCAGGAAAGTCAACATTCATCAAGGTAATCACCGGAGTACACCGTCCTGAGGCGGGCGAAATATTCCTCAACGGCGAAAAGGTTGAGTTCAGGACCCCTAAGGACGCGCAGAATCACAGTATTGCGGCTATTTACCAGCATGGAACCACTTATCCGTTCCTCAGCGTTACAGAGAACATCTTCATCGGTCATGAGAAGATGACAAAGCTTAACACTATTGACTGGAAGCAGATGCACAAGGATGCGGCGGCGCTCTTAAAGCGTCTCGGAAGTGATATTGACCCGCATACAAACATGGGCAATCTCACAGTTGCGGAGCAGCAGATCGTCGAAATCGCAAAGGCTATTTCAACAAATGCGAAAATCATCATCATGGATGAGCCTACGGCGGCTCTTTCAAAGAGAGAATGCGAGGAGCTTTACAGAATTACGGAACAGCTCAGAGATGAGGGCTGCTCGATTATCTTTATTTCACACCGTTTTGAGGATATGTACAGACTCGCAAGCAGAGTTACGGTATTCAGAGATTCGCAGTACATAGGAACATGGGATGTGGACGGAATTTCAAATGATGTTCTTATCTCAAAGATGGTCGGACGTGAAATTTCACAGATTTACCCGAAGCAGCAGATCAAACAGGGTAAGGAAATATTTAAGGTGGAAGGTCTTTCAAAGACAGGCTATTATAAGGATGTGACCTTCTCACTGCACGAGGGAGAAATTCTCGCAATGACAGGTCTTGTCGGCGCGGGCCGCACAGAGGTATGTCAGGGAATAATGGGAATTGAAAAGCCTGATCACGGCAAGGTTATTCTTGACGGAAAAACGCTTAAAATTCATCATCCGTCAGATGCGATGGAGGCAGGAATAGGCTATCTGCCGGAGGACAGGCAGAAGCAGGGACTTATTCTCGACTGGAGCCTCGGACAGAATGTAACACTTTCCACTCTTGAAAAGTTTACACATGGCTCCGTCATAAACAGACACGAGGAACGACAGAAGTCAAAGGAGCTGCTTGAGAAGGTCAAGACAAAGGCGCTTTCGGTATTTGATAAGGCGTCAAGCCTTTCGGGCGGCAACCAGCAGAAGGTTATTGTCGCAAAGGTGTTAAGCTCCGATGTCAGAGTCGTAATTCTCGACGAGCCGACAAAGGGCGTTGACGTAGGCGCAAAGGCTCAGATTTATGAGATCATGTCAGAATTGGCGGCGCAGGGCTACGGAGTAATTATGATTTCATCGGAAATGGCTGAGGTTATAGGTATGGCGGATACAATTCTCGTCATGAAGGAAGGCAGAGTTTCAAGGATTTTTGAGGGTGATGAGGTCAAAGACATCACACAGGAAAAGATTCTTGAGGCCGCAATGAATATATAAGGAGGTGCAGTCGTATTAT